>WBXG01000057.1 GCA_008932965.1 Verrucomicrobiota bacterium | reverse complement strand
TTTCCTTTTTCCTGGGCAATGGCCTCTCGTGATCCCAAAAAACCGATGTGAGCAGTTCCAATATTAGTAATGATCCCTATGTCTGGCCTAGCAATGGAAGCCAAAGGAGCTATTTCACCAGCATGATTCATTCCAATTTCCCATATTGCAACCCGATCACTCTTAGAAGCCCTTAAAATCGAGAGAGGAAGCCCGATGTGATTATTATAGTTACCTTGAGTAGAAGTAACCTTAAGAAAAAAACTTAACAGTGCAGTAGTGAAATCTTTAGTGCTTGTTTTTCCATTGCTTCCCGTTAAGACAACCGATCGCAGAGATAACGCTCCACGCCATGCTGTTGCCAGGGATCTCAATCCTTGAAGAGTGTCAGTCACGCGTAACACTCCAAAATCAGAGGGAAGATTCTGTGGTGGGGATCCATCGCAGAGCACTCCGAGAGCTCCCTTTTCTTGAGCCTCCTTCATAAAAACATTGCCATCAAAATGCTCTCCACGCAGTGCAATGTAGAGTTCACCCATTTTAATATGACGTGTGTCATGAGAAACCCCAGATACAAGAGCCTCAGGATTACCGCTAAGAATTTCAGCACCACACCAAGCAGCTATTTGAGAAAGGGAGGTAGGATCCATAGGATTAGAAGAAGCAAAATTTAAGAGAAGAACGTAAAAGATTTTATTGTGTTTATAAAATGAGGAGGCGTGCAAAGTCCATTACTTCAAGACGGGCGAAGGATTGTGATGCCGGGCTGTATGAGTTCCTACTGCCTCCCTTCATAACAACTCGCGACCAACGCAGTAATAGTGAACTTTCCACAAGCCGTAATAGATTGAGTATGAAATATCCGGGCTAGCTCCACTTCTCGGGTTCAGGCCTTTGATTCAGAAGCATTGCTCGTTGGGCTACCTTAGCATCATCAAAAGGAGATCGCACTCCATTCACCTCTTGGTAGGTCTCATGGCCCTTACCAGCAATAACAATAATATCATATGGCAATGCTTGTTCGATAGCTCTAGAAATGGCCTCCCGTCGATCGCAGATACAGCAATATTTTTGTTGTCTAAATCCTTGAGTCACTTCTTTGATAATCGCCGTAGGATCCTCCCCGCGTGGATTATCAGTAGTGACGATAATGTGATCTGCATAGCGTTCTGCTGCAGCTGCCATGAGCGGCCTCTTGCCACGGTCGCGATCCCCCCCACATCCAAAAACAACCACAAGACGACCAGGCCGCAAGTACTGTAAAGAACGAAGAACATTTTCAAGAGCATCAGGGGTGTGAGCATAATCAATAAAGACTTGATAATTTTTCTTTCCCTCCACTCGTTGTAAGCGCCCTGGAATTTGCGGTGCTGTTTCAAGTGCTTTAATCGCACGACGGAGTTCTAAACCCATAGAGCTAGCAGAGGCAAGTGCTCCTAAAACATTATAAACATTAAAAATCCCAATCAATGGGGATCTCACTAAGTAGCTTCTTTTTCGAGCTTCTAAACAAAAAATGGTACCGCTCGGAGTATACTCAATATTGGTCGCACGAAAATCAACTCCACTCGATTGTCCATACGTGATCGTGGGAACTTTGATGGGGAGTTTCTCCAAACGGTCTAAGAGCAAACGTCCATAACGATCGTCTCCATTAATAACAGCACGTCCTCGTTTTGTTTTTTGATAGGGAAGGGATTCGAACAGCGCTGCCTTGGCATTAAAATAAGCCTCCATCGATCCATGATAGTCAAGGTGGTCTTGTGTAAGATTTGTAAAAATGGCAACATCAAATTCGATTCCTCTTACTCTTTCTTGGGAAAGAGCATGACTTGAAACCTCCATAGCAACTCCCTTAAATCCCCCGCCCCTCATCTCTGCAAGCATCGATTGAATTCCAATGGATTCAGGTGTTGTATGAGAGGCCTCTTCGACTCGTCCTGGTAAAACATATTCTATGGTTCCAAGAAGACCACACGCACGTCCATTAGTTTCACAAATATGACGCACCAGCAAACTTGAGGTTGTCTTCCCATTAGTTCCTGTAACGCCACAGAGAGATAATGTTTGACTCGGAAAATGATAAAATGCACACGCTAGATCAGCCATGGAGCGTCGAGCATTGGGAACACAAATGAATGGAACCTTACATTGAGAATTTTGATTGATTATTTCTTCACTCACCACAGCTGCAGCTCCTCGTTCCATTGCCTCTTGCACAAAAGTGCTCCCTTTTTTGTGAGTACCCGGCAATGCAAAAAACAGCGACCCTTGTAGTACCTTTCGTGAATCAAAACAGAGCTGCTTGATGTCAAGAGTCGATCCAACATCAGCTGGACCACTCATTGAAATAACTTCTGTAAAGGAGAGGAGATCTTGTAAAATCATAGAAAAAAAATTAACCCGAATATTTCATACTGAAGTGTCATGAGGCGCCGTGCAAAGCTTATTAGCACAAGAAGGACGAAGGATGGTGATACCGGATTGGTGGAGTCCCTACTGTCCAAGTCAAAATAGGAGGCTGACTCAGTATCCATCAGGTGTTCGCAAGACGCAGCAGAATCGGTATGAAATATCCGGGTTAAGGGGCTTCCACTTTAGGAATACTTGAAGAAGGGGATGAAGCATTTTCTTTACTTACTGAAGCTCCTGTTGAGCTTGGAAGCAGGTCAAGATAACGTGCGGAAGCTTCTCCGATTTTCGAAAAAATAGGGGCAGCCACAAGACCTCCAAAATTTGCAATACTTCCAATACGAGCATCGTCAATCACAACAAGACCAGCAATCCGTGGTTTTTCAGCCGGAAAATAGCCAGCAAAGGAGACGATGTAACGCCCCTCTAAGTAACCACCATGCGTATTAATTTTTTGTGCTGTTCCAGTTTTTCCAGCAACGGAGTACCCGTCCATTTTAGCATGTTGAGCCGTTCCACGCGCAACAACATCGATGAGAGCCCCATTAATAATTTCGGCTACTTTCGAAGAAATAATCTCACGGCGCACTATCGGCTCCATTTTCTCCTTCTCCTGATCCCGATGATGGATGAGTTGGGGTACCATCAATTTCCCATCATTGGCAATACACGCAATCTCCATGACCACTTGAATCGGAGTTGCCGCAATGGCATGTCCCATGGCCATACGAGTGATAGTTAATTTATCCCAGCGTGCCGGAGGATTCACGAGACCAGAAATTTCTCCAGGTAAGGGAATGTTGGTTTTTTCACCAAAACCAAAACGCCTTACATACTCGTAATACTTTGTATCTCCCATTTTCATCGCAATCTTAGCTGCACCGATATTGGAAGAGTGTACTAATACATCCCTCACAGAAAGATCTCCAAAATAATCTCCATGGGCATCATGAAGAATTTTCCCTCCATATAAAAAAGACCCATGCTCACAAAAAATAGTACTGTTCTCTGTTACAATTCCTTCATTGATAGCACCGGAAGCAGCAACCACTTTAAAAACGGAACCCGGCTCGTACATATCAGTAACAGCACGATTACGAAGCTCTTCAGGCGTTGCCTCACTGTAATGATTGGGATCGTAATTAGGACGGCTTCCCATTGCTAAAATCTCCCCCGTCTTGGGATCTACTAAAATCGCCGTTGCTCCAGCTGGCTTATAGGTCTCCATAGCACTATCAAGCTGTTTTTCTAGAATCGCCTGAAGACCCATATCGATTGTGAGATAAATATTGGTTCCATTAATTACTGGTTCTTCTTGGCCTCGATAGAGCACAATTTCAAGTCCCTTTCGATCATGTTCAATATGACGATAGCCATCCCGCCCAGCTAATTCTTTGTCAAAAGTACGTTCAATACCATCGATTCCATGACCGCTATGATCGACAAAACCGAGCACATGAGAGAGCATTTTTCCATTAGGATAAGATCGCTCAGAACCAGGCTGTAAGTAGAGTCCAGAGAGTTTCGATTCCTCCAGGGCTCGCATCATTGCGGTAGCATCTAATTCAGAAATACCGGAGCGAATAACCACATAAGGACGTTTGCTAGCAAGTTTGAGAGCCAATTCTTTTTCTGGAAGACCAAGAAAAGGAGCTGCTACATGAGCAAGCGCCAAAGGGTCCTTGATATGGGTTCCATCTGCATAGACCGTTCGAACGGGAACATTGACTGCCAAGATCTCTCCATGTCGGTCAAAAATATTTCCTCGTACTGCAGCAATAGGCTGCTTTACACCATGCTTTTCTGCTGCAAGATGAGAAAACTTTTCATGTCCTCCCACCTGAAGATTGACGAGACGAAATGCAAAAAAGGTAAAAATCAATGCTACAAAAGAACAGACTAATCCAATGCGTTGACCCAGTGCTGCAGAGGTGAATTTTTTTTGCACAACCTTAAATGTTAGTAGGAACCTACAAAGAAGGAAAGAAGGTTTAGCCCAGATATTTCACCCTGATCGTGACGAAGAGGCTGCGAAGGCTGATGGGATAAGGCTAGTGATAAAGGCTGATGAAGGCTGCGTGCGCCTGCTCGAGGAGACTTCGAGCTCAACAAAAAATCCATCTCCCCTTGCAGCTTCCTCGTCACGATTCAGCATGAAATATCCGGGCTAAGGAAATGAAGCCGTCCTCATTGCTTTCTCTTCACTTGAGTTAGAAGTAGGATTTGTTCTTGCGATTGCTGTTTCTGTAATTGGGATAAGATCCAAATATTTTTCATCGAGTCGTCGCTGTAATGCTCCACGAGAGGTGAGTGCAGTGACTTTTGCATTAAGGGCATCATGATGCGCACGTAGTTCTGTTATTTTTTGTTCTACAAGGCGTGTCTGTTCTCCAAGTGCATGTTGCTGATTTTTTAGGTAGACAAAAAAGAGACCTAACAAGCCGAGCATAAAAAACACCACAAGCCATTGGGCGAGCAAAGGGACCTCAATACCATTATTTGTCCGACGACGATTAGAGGGTTGTGTATGAAGACGGTTCATTGTTGTATTAATCGCTTTTTTTGATAGGGAGGTGAAAAAACTGTCACGATTTGTATGAAATATGCAGGCTAGAAAAAATAAATGTTATTAGGAACATCGATCCTTAAAGGTGCTCGGCCATCCGTAATCTAGCACTACGAGCTCGTGGATTTTTGGAGATCTCCTCTGGGGAAGCTTCTAATGACCAATTTTTAGGAAGAGTAAAAATACGATCGGGATTGGGTCGAGGTGCTGCCCATGTTGGGTCATCGAGCTCAACGGCTGCATGTTTACGAAAGAATCTTTTAACGGGGCGATCCTCCAGAGAATGAAAGGTAATGATTGCCAGACGTCCGCCTCCGATCAGTCCTTTTGGCTCTAGAATATTGGAAAGTCGAGGTAGTGCCTCTTCAAGCTGGCTAATCTCTTCATTCACAGCAATACGTAATGCTTGAAAAATACGTGTTGCTGGGTGACGCGGTCCTAGAGGCATTCCAGCAGCCACGATTGATGATAGTTGTGTGGTTGTTGTGATGACTTGATGCTGACGCTCTCGAATGATACGTGTCGCCATCATCATGGCACGTGGCTCGTCGCCATAATTGCGAAAAATAGAAAGCAACTCACTCAGAGGGGCGCTATTAATAATGTCTGCAGCAGTTGTAGAAGAATTACCCATGCGCATGTCAAGTGGACCCTCTTTTTGAAAAGAAAATCCTCTTTCAGCAGTATCTAGCTGATAGGAAGAGACTCCTAAATCGAGCAAAATTCCATCCACTCTTGGAATACCAATGGCTGAGAGATATTTATCTGCATCCACATAATTTCCTTCTTTAGGAATAAAACGGTCACCATATATTTTCAGCCGCTCTGAAGCAAAAGCAAGAGCCTCAGGATCTCGGTCGAGTCCAATAACAGTTGCTCCTGCTTTTAAAAACAACTCGGTATGCCCCCCACCCCCAAGCGTTCCATCTAGAATGGTCATTCCTGGTTTAGGTTGCAAAAAATCAACGACTTCCTTAGCTAATACCGATTTATGGACAAATGGCTTGTGCTCATCCATCTTCCCTTGGGTCTCCTTCTTTTTTGCCATAGGAACAGCTTTCTTTTGAAAAGGTGCTCTCAAAGAAAATACTCGATCGCTAGTACAATCAAAGGAAGGTGATGGCTTGTGAGAAGGGAGGGATAACGACTTTCGGCCGTGGCACCAGAGGAAAGGACTCATCTCTCTTTCCATTTTTTGGAACAGAGAGGATTGAAAGAGTCGTGGAAGTGGAATAAAGGACATATTTCGAGAAAATTAAAGTCCAATGAGATGAGCTATATTTCTGAAAGAATCATGCTCCTCGGTAGCAACTGCATGCCACCTTGTTGCATTCCAGATTTCAAAACGACTCCGGCCACCAACAAGCACCACCTCTCCTTTGAGTTGGAGTGGACTACATTGTTCTTCGGAAAAAAGGATCCGTCCTTGAGCATCTGCGCAGATAGCACGTGCACGACTATAAAACTGTCGAATCGCTTTACGACGTTCTGGAGCAGCAGCCCCACTCTGTTCAATACGTTCCTCGATCACTTGAAATTCATGAGGAGGCATCACAATAAGACATTCTTCGCTTGGATTTGGAATCGCGTGAAATTCGCTAATTCCCTGTGCCAACCAAGCTGCTGGGATGGTCACACGATGCTTCCCATCCATGACACGCTCAAAAGTGCCAGCGTAAATCAATGATGTGGGAAGAGAGGAGGACATAAACTACTAATTTTGAGGAATGGTAAATTTAACCATTTCGCTCCATTTACCCCCACTTTCTCCCACTATTTCACACTACCGTCAATCACAAAAAGAGAACTGTTGAGACAATTTTTGAGGTACTGGTTACTCGCAAGTTATTCACATTTTCTCCTGACCCTCCTTCGACCCACAAAAAACGAGTCATTTCATCTTGAAATTGGTTCATCATTTTTTCTAGCCCGCAGATTAAACCAAATATTCCATCCTGATCTACTAAGGAAGCCGGGTAGTCAGTGGGATGCTGTGCTAGACTCCATTTTGACTTGGGCGGCAGGGACTCATACAGCCCTGAGTCAAAATACTCGCCTGCGTTGACTCGCTCGCTCCAGCTCGTCTCGCCCTTTCAGGGCTGCCTCAAGGAAGTCTCCGGCAGTCTCCCCCGCGGTCTCCCAACCGCCGGTGGTTCTCTATCAGCCTTCGAGGCCTCCTCGTCACGATCAGGATGAAATATTTGGGTTAACGGAAAATCAAGTTATAGCTGGCATTGTTCTTGGATCTGTATTACTGGTAGGGAACTATTATCTTCCAAAACTATGCCAACTCGTCCTATTCGCACTCGTTTTGCTCCCTCACCCACGGGCCTTCTTCACGTAGGGGGTGCTCGCACAGCTCTTTTTAACTGGATTTACGCACGCAAGCATGCTGGAACATTTATTCTAAGAGTTGAAGATACCGATCATAGTCGTAATACTGAGGAGGCAAAGCAGATCATCTTTAATGGACTTCATTGGCTAGGGTTGGACTGGGATGAAGGTCCTCAAAAAGGAGGAAACTATGGTCCTTACTATCAGAGTGAACGCAATGCGATTTACGAAGAGTATCTCCAGCGTCTGGAGATGGGAGGGCACCTCTATGAAGAAAAGGGGGCGATCCGCTTTCGCTCCCCGCGTCAAAAAGTGATCGTTCATGACCTAATTTGTGGAAGTATTGAGTTTGATCTCACTAATCCTGGAACTCATCCTGATATTACACTCCGTCGTCCTGATGGCTCTTGGATTTTTCATTTTGTCAACGTTGTCGATGATATTGAGATGCAGATTAGTCACGTCATTCGAGGTGAAGATCATCTTTCAAATACTCCAAAACATTTGGAACTCTACAAAGCTCTTGGGGCAGAGCCTCCCCATTTTGCCCATACCCCACTCATCTTGAATCGTGACGGAAGTAAAATGAGCAAACGAGATCAAGGGGCCAACATGGGAATTTACCCACAGGAAGGATATGCTCCAGAAGCAGTGCGCAACTATCTTTCCCTCTTAGGATGGTCTCCAAAAGATAATCGTGAGATCCTTGAGACAGCCGAAGTAATCCAACTTTTTGAACTTCACAATATCAATCGCCGTAGTGCTGCTTTTGATGTCGACAAATGTTTTTGGATGAATGGCCAATATTTACTACATATGGATTTGGCCCGTTATACCGAACTTGCACTCCCGTTTCTAGAAAAAGCAGGTATCACTTGGGAGAGCTGGGAGATGCTTGAAAAAGTGCTCTCCATTGTAAAACCCAAAATCAAATCACTCCCTGATCTTCCCGATTGGGTGCGTTGTTTTTTCAGCGATGATTTTCCTTATGATGAAACTGCAGTTGCAAAAAATCTCTCAAGTCCAGATGCTCATAACCGCCTAGAAGCTTTAGCAGAGGCTCTATTGTTGCTTGAAGACTGGGAGGCCACTTCCATTGAGGCTAGGTTGAAAGAGACTGCATCGAAGCTTGGAGTAAAAACTGGTGAACTCGTGCATCCTGCACGCGTCGCGGTGAGTGGACGTTCCGTAGGAGCCGGTCTCTACGAAATGTTTGAAATCCTAGGACGGGAGAAAACGATCCAACGATTACTTGCAGGAACTCATTAAAAAAAACCTCATTAGATGAATGCAAAAATACCAACAACTTCTATTTCAAGAGACTCTGGTTCACACTCTTTAGAACCCGAAACTAGTAGCAACCCAGCGATAGGTCATTTCAATTCTCAATCGATAGAAAGCCTTAGCAATTCATCTCCTTTTCGGCCCATTGGACTTCAGAGCCCTCATAGTGTGACACCTAGTGATAGAAGTGTGACACCTAGTAGTCAATCCATTGACACAACTTCTTCTGAATTTACAGAAGAGGAATCCCCCACTAAGAGAGGCTCCTCACCATTAGAAAAATTTACTCCTATCTCCACTAACTCCTCACAAGATCTTCTGAAGAATGATGAAATCATACCTACCCATGAAGAAAAGCTCCATGATGCGCTTACTAGCTGGGGAGAAAAACTCGAAAAAGCAGATCGTCTCCTTAACAGAGCTAAAGAGGTCATCACCGAAGCATCAAATTACTTAAATCAAAGAACACATCTCTACCGACCCTTAAATTCAACTGAACTATTGCAAGAAGAGGATCTTCCAAGATTTATTTCAGAAACGATTCAAGAATCTAAGGCTTCTCTTAGTGAAATACAAAGTGCTATGTATTACTATAAAGAGGTCGTTAATGAAGGCTTAGATAAAGGAGTGATCATACCACCTGAAAATCAAAATCAGTATACAATCATGCATAGAAAGTCGAGAGATCTCCAAGGCGAGTTTGCTTTTGGTATACAACAACTTTCACGTGCTTCCGAAGAGGTTGATCAACTTCAAGGAGGAATCACCGATTCCGAGGATTAGCCCGAATATTTCATACTGAAGTGTTATAAGATTTCGGGGGTTCATTGAAAATCACAAACAATGTTTTCCTCTTTACCAACTTCGGTTCTAAAGGCATCTGATCTCATCGCTAGTAAAGATCCCTTGTCACTTCTCCAAGCAGAAGATAGATATGCTCTTCTTGGGTTTCCTGTAGCTCATTCGATCTCTTCCCCTATGCAGAATGCAGCACTTCAGGAAGCTCGGCTTCCTTACAACTACATTTCTATTGAAGTGAGGCCAGAAGAACTTGACCTAACACTTCAAAAGCTTGTTCACCTTGGATTTCTTGGACTCAACATTACGCTCCCTCACAAAAGGGCTATTCTCCCCTACCTTCATAAAGTGAGCGACCAAGCTACCTTTTTAGGTTCAGTTAATACGATCTCCATTCGTAATGAAAAGTTATTTGGTTACAACACCGATGGTCCCGGTTTTGTCACAGCACTTAAAGAGGAATGGAATTTACTGCTTCCGTCTCAGCGCATTCTGATTCTAGGAGCGAGTGGTGGTGCTGGGAGGGCCATTGCAGCTCAATGTATTTTAGGGGGTTGTTTGGAACTCTATGTAGCAAGCCGAACCCCAGAGACTCTAACAGCAGAGGTGGAAAGACTTTCCCAATTTTCCAAGGGCACCATTCCCATTCATACAGTGGAATTAAGCGATGCTGGCATTGCCTCGGTCATGCCTCACGTTGATCTTATTGTGAATGCCACTTCGGTTGGGATGAGTGAGAATGATCCTCTTCTCATCTCACCTCATTTGTTTAATGAGGATCAATATTGCTATGATATCGTCTACTCTTCCACAACAACCCCCTTGATGAAATCGGCACTCCAAGCAGGTTCTCAGGCCACTAATGGACTCTCCATGCTCTTGTATCAGGGAGCATTAGCTTTTCAAATCTGGTTTGAACAAGATCCACCGATCGAAATAATGAGACAAGCCTTGTTTCATAAGTAAGTGAATTTTGTGTTATTTTAAAGTAAATGGATTATATTAGGTCCCTTTATGATTGAACGTTATAGCAGACCTACAATGCGCTCGCTTTGGTCAGAGCAGCGCAAATATGAACTTTGGCTTGAGATCGAAATCTTAGCCTGTGAAGGAATGGCAGAGCTCGGCATTATTCCTCGCGAAGATGCTGTAATCATTCGAGAAAAAGGAGCTTTTTCACGTGAGGCGATTGCAGAAATTGAAAAACGCACCAACCACGATGTGATTGCTTTTTTAGAAAATGTCGCTTCCTATGTTGGAGATCCGGCACGTTGGATTCATCGGGGTCTCACCTCTTCGGATCTCCTTGATACGACCCTTGCGGTACAAATGAGCGAATCAATCAGTCTTTTTTTAGAAGAAATCAACTTACTCCAAAGAGCTGTTGCAAAGCGCGCTCTAGAACATCAATTCACTCCAACAATCGGTCGAAGTCACGGAATTCATGCTGAACCAATCACCTTTGGATTGAAGTTAGGGGTGATGTACGATGAATTGAGTCGTGCAAAAGAACGCCTCATACAGATGCGTGAGCGCGTGGCTATCGGCATGCTCAGCGGTGCTGTCGGCACACATGCTCATTTAGATCCACGAGTAGAGGCCTACGTCTGTCACCGCCTCGGCCTGAAACCTGCAGCCCTTTCAACACAAATATTACAGCGTGATCGCCATGCTGAGTTTATGACTACGGTGGCCCTTGTTGGTTGTAGCATTGACCGCTGGGCTACAGAATTCCGTCACCTTCAACGTACCGAAGTTTTAGAAGTTGAAGAATATTTTAGTGAAGGTCAAAAAGGAAGTTCTGCGATGCCTCACAAACGGAATCCTATTACGGGTGAACGTCTCTGCGGACTAGCTCGTATCTTGCGTGGCAATGCTCAAGCTGCCATGGAAAATGTGGCACTCTGGCATGAACGCGATATTAGTCATAGCAGCGTGGAGCGGATTATTTTGCCCGATTCATGCACCTTGCTTGATTATATGTTGCATCTTCTCACAAAGCTTGTTGAGGGACTCCAGATCTATCCTGAAAATATGGCCCGTAATATGGAACTCACTCATGGCCTCTATGGAAGCCAGGCTGTTCTCTTAGAACTTACCGATCGTGGGATGGCTCGCAAAATTGCTTATGAAGCGGTGCAACGTGCTGCCATGCGCACTTGGAAGGAGAAACTTCCTT
>WBXG01000056.1 GCA_008932965.1 Verrucomicrobiota bacterium | reverse complement strand
TTCATACTGATCGTGACGAGGAGGCCGCGAAGGCTGATGGGGTAAGGCAGGCGAGCATTTTGATGCAGGGCTGTATGTGTACATACTGCCCAAATCAAAATGGGAGTCTAACGCAGCATCCATCTGACTTCCCGGCTTTCGTAGTAGATCAGTATGAAATATCTGGACTAGCTTGGAGGAAAAAATCTTATCACTTGTTGCTGTATCACATTTATGACTTTTATTGATCGTTTAGAACATCGTTATCCTTGGCTTGCAGTTCCTGGCTTGATTCGTTACGTAGCACTTTTTAATGCTCTTGTTTTTTTATTGCACTTTATTGCTCCTGGCTACGAAACCATTCTAACCCTGAATCGTGAAGCCATTCTTCAAGGAGAGGTATGGCGTTTAATAACATGGATTTTTATTCCTGAAACATTCCAACCTTTTTGGATTTTATTCGCACTTCTCTTTCTTTGGTTCCTGGGCGATGGCTTAGAGGAGGCTCTTGGCGCTTTTCGCACAACACTTTTCTATTTAACCGGTATGATTGCTTGTACCGTGGTTGCGCTTATTTTTGGAAGCTACGGTGCCAATACATTTCTCAATCTTTCACTTCTCTATGCCTTTGCAACAGTACATCCCGATTATCAAGTTCTCCTCATGTTTATCATTCCGGTGCGTATCAGCTGGCTTGCTATTTTTAGTTGTTTGCTAACGGCAATTGGAACACTCGGTCAGCCAATCGCCGCTAAAGCAGCCCTGGTCATAACGCTTTCAAACTATGCACTCTTTTTCTGGCCAATACTCTATTCTCAATATCAATGCTCTTACTCAAAAAATGCTGGAAAGAGAAACATTCCTCTTTTAAAAAAGAAGACCTTAACAGAGGAGGTTTCACTTCATTATTGCTCGATATGCAAACAAACTGATAGGACGTCTCCTGATTTAGATTTTAGAGTTGCCAGTGATGGCAATGAATATTGTATGGAGCATTTGTCACTTCAAAACAATGAGTTGCCGTGACACGCCATAGGGTGTTAACCCGCATATTTCATCCCGATCTACTACAGAAGCTGCGATAAGCCTGCTCTGTTCATTGTTGCATGCAATGTAATCTGCTCGGGGGGGGACTCGAACCCCCACGCCTTTCGGCATGCGCCCCTTAAACGCACGTGTCTGCCATTTCACCACCCGAGCTTAAAAACGGTCCTACATCATAATGGGGGTTTCCTCTAAAGCAACCCCTTTTTGAGAAAGTGAGAATGATTTTTGTCTCTACCGAGGGTTCCTTGTCACGATCAGCATGAAGTATCTGGACTAGTATAAGTCTGGTAAACTAACAAAAGGGTAGAGCTATCACATTTTTTATCTAGGAACCAAAGTAATCCAAGTGTCTAAATGATTTAAAAAACGATTAAAATGCTCATCGAATTCAGCTCTTTGAGTGAGTCCTGTAACCTCAAGCCAAAATATAAGACGTTTCTTGACTTCATCCCAGGCCAATACCCCCTCTGTCATTCCAAGACGGTTGCTTGCTATTTTCAGAAGTGAGAGTGCTTCATAATCTTCTTTGATTAATGGAGGCTCCACTACTATTCCAATCAAATACACCTTAGATTGATATTCTAGAAGTTCTATTGAAACAGCACTATCAACCATAAATTCAAGCAGGGGAGCTTGAATTTCTTCTTTTGGAAGGTGATATCGTTCAATTAAGAATGGGACAATATCAGAAAAAGGAGAATTATTCAGAGAATATGAAATAAACATGTAGGTTTATCAGTAAAGTTCTCCATTTGAAAAGAGAATCCTAAAATCGTGAATGCACTATCTTGGTTATTCCTTTTTTTGATTAAAGTGCCCTTATTACTCGCACTACCTGCAATGATTAACAGATTAAAGTGCATGTTATAAAAATCGTGCTATCTAGATTTCCTCTTTTTTTCTTTTGAAATGACTGTGGTTTTTCTAAAAAGAAAAAATTGAAAAAATTGCTTTCATATGTGTATTCTTTTCTTTTAAGTTAATAAAAATAAGCAGAAAAAAAGTATTAAACGCTTCTAGGTAAATAGTCTAATGGATCACTCCCTGCCAAGCCAGATTCAGTTAACCCATATTCGTTAATGATATTAGTAACATCATTTAGAATAGTTTTATTACTATTATTAATATACTGAATAAAAGATTCCATTTCATTAGCTATTGCAGCATCTTCAATAGAATCTGCATTAGCGACTGCAGCGTCTTTGTTAAAAAGTGCAACCTCATAATTAAAAACTGCTTGAGAAAGACTAACAGCTGTTTCGAGTAGTGCAGCTGCTATCATAGCAGTCTTAAGGACGTTGTTTGCATCTACACCTAATGCCGCTAGTTGACTAGCAAATCCAGAAAGAGAAGCCTTGAGGTTTGAAATCGTACTAGCTCCATCACTCAGAGTTACCTCAGCATCAATCTCCTCGATGCTTTCCAATGAGTCACTTAGTTCTATGGTTTCATCAATACTTGGAAACGTATCTGCAAAGAAGCGGCCCATGGCACTCAAACCAGCTTCTAAATATGTAGAAGCAGCCTCAGCTGCAGTAGTAGCGACATCAGCTGCAGTAGTAGCGACATCAGCTGCAATAGTTGCAGTATTATCTAACGTATCAGCAACAAGAGCGGAGGTAGCTAATCCTCCAGTAGCCACTGTAAAAGCTAAAATGGCAAGCATGAGAACGATAATGGAAATAATTTCAAGTGCCAATGGTGATAATGTAATACCATATGCTTTAAAGAATATTGTTAAACCCTCCTCAATACCTTTCATGATTGCTGGACCTTCCTCTGCCAAGGCTATAGAAGTCCCACCCGCAACCATGAGCATGACACCAAGTGGGGCAGTAAGTCCAAAATCAAAACAGGAGAGGCATACAACAACCGCACCCACTGCCATTTCTGCAACCCCGGTCCATAAAGTTATATTGTTTAGAGAAGCGTCTTTACTGCCCTCTTTCGCTGCATTCTCCTTATCTTGTGTATATGTATTTATTTCCGACTCTTCATTTTTTAACATTGAATTCTGAATAGCCATATCAGCATTTGCTCCATCAACAGATCCCTCTACCGAATCCAACTGAGTTTGAGTCGTAATTACTCCAGCATATTCTAAGATTTTATAAACATTGAGTTTATCTTGAGAGCTTGTTGGTGTACTGTCCAATGGATCATCATTTGATGTGGAATCCTCATTGCTACTAATTGTATTTTTTTTACTACTCTTTGTAATGGAGGAACCTGTTGTGCTATATTTTGAAAGAGCCTTGTTAAAAGAGGTAATACCTTTCTGGCTGACTATTTTACTTGGAATGATATTCTCGGAGGCATTGGAGGATGCTTTTTCCTTCGCAGTGGAGGGAGATGGTGTGCCGGCTTCCTTCCCTGATAAAGGTGAGTCAGACGGAGAATCACCTGACTGAGTAGCAAAAGCAGCATCCTTGGAAGAAGGCACCCCTTTCTGGCTACCCACTTTACTTTGCATGATATTCTGGGAAGCATTGGAGGATGCTTTTTCCTTCGCAGTGGAGAGAGATGGTGTGCCGGCTTCCTTCCCTGATAAAGGTGATTCAGACGGAGAATCACCTGACTGAGTAGCAAAAGCAGCATCTGATAGTGAGGGCGTAGCAGCCTCCTTAACTAATTGAGAGCTTGGTTCTGGTAACGCTGGAGCAAAATTTTTATTAACCATTGCACCACCTTGCTTGGAAGAACTATGTTTTGTTACCGAAGTTTGAACTTTTAACGTCATGGCACCAAATTGGCTAATGGATTTTGAAATATAATCTGTAGCTTTTTTGGAAATCTGATTACCTCCATGAGCTGAGTTACTCCCTGCTAGTTGAAACTGGTCTTTAACTGCTCCTTCTGCTGTAGCTCCGCCTTGACTTTCAGTAAATTGTAGCCCTGCTGTTTGATTACTGGTATTATTGCTGAGATTGGCTTTGCCATCAGAGCCTAACTGACCTTGATTATTGGTTGCATCGAAAGCAGTATTATTAGTATTACTATCTTCTGATGCAGAAGGTGAGGAAGTGTTAACCTTTTTGCTAGCAATTTCTTCCTGAGTTCCGTGATATGTTACTGTTCCCTGAGATTGTTGTGATTTTTGTTGGGATTGCTGTGGTTGATTAGAACTGGAGTTTGTTGGTATGGGGCCCATAATAGTAGAAAAAATTAGAATTATTTAAAAAAATTAAGAAACCTTTTTGCTTTCCTGGATAGTTTTATGAAGAATGCTCCTCAGAGATTCAGCGCGTTTTTTAATATCATTATACTCAGTTTTTTTGGAGCATCTAAGAATAACGGATTCTAAGCATGCTAGTGCTTGAGGATAATTTTTTAATGCAAGATGACAATCAAACGCATGAAGCACTAGCAACGGGTCAAATTGATCAAGATTTGCTGCAAAAGCATAAGCAACAATAGCTTTATCATATCTTTTTAACATTTCTGCCGAACCTGCCGCACCTAACCATGATTTCATGTCAGCATTATTACATAAGGTAAGAGTTAGAAAAATCTTTCCAGCCTCTTCATATTTTTCTGCAGAGTAGAGATTATAGGCAGCACTATAAAGTCGTTCCATCTTTTGCTTGGAGATTCCCCACACTTGATAAAGTGGAGTGCCATTTTTTAAAATAGAGTAAACTTTCTCTGTTATAAGTTTTTTTCTAGTAGAATTCATAAATACTGATTTTTTAGATTTTGTGGTACATAAAGTATATTGTTATATATATTTTTTAAGTTATGCCATATTAGTGATTATTGATTGAGCTGCTGATGCCAATGAGCCAATGATTTGGCCCGCTAAAGAAACCTGACTTTGTAGAGTAGTGACTGCGTTATTTAAGAATGTCTGTGAATTGGATAAATAATTATTTTGTACAGTGATGATGGATTGAACTTGAGTAACTGCTTCCGAAGAATTTGAAATTGTACTACCGTAAGTATTCCAGAGGTAGGAATTAACCTCTGTTTGAAACGTATAATTATGTCCCTTTGTATATTGAGTTCCTGTCCAACCAGTTCCAGGAAGACTATACCAAGCCCACGAGAAGCTTGTAACAGTAATAGTTCCTTCTCCCATGTTTGACTTACCTGTAGTTTGTGAAACACTGTTAAGGCAAGCTGTGAGATTATCAACATTAATTTGATAAGAAAGTGATTGGCTATAGTAGGTACTCACTTGTTCATTATTATAAATAATAACAGAATTTGTAGTAACAAGAAGTCCCGTATATACGTTACTACCAAGCATATTCACAAAAGTAGAACTTCCTGTAAAATAGCCAGGGGTTGCGTTTGTAATAGTTCCTGAGCCAACAATTGCATTTGGTAGACCAGTTTGGCCTGAACTTTGAACATATGAAGAAAAGGTTTCATAAGTATATCCAACTTCCTGCCAAGAAGAAGTGGGGCTTGCTTGATAAAATGTTTCTATGCTTACTCCAGAACTGATGTTAGTTTGGTTAAAAATATTTTCATAAGTCAATGTGTAACTGGTACTTGATTGATCAGAGAAATAGAGTGTTTGAAGTTCTGTTCCAAAACGGTAGTTAAAAGTTACTGATTGTACAAATACATCGGTTGCATAGATAGTAAGGTAGGTAGAAAATTGAGTAGAAGAGCCAGCCACAGTTGAGTAAAACGCAATTGTTTGGTAAGAAAAAGAGGTATTGACCGTATCTATGTTTCCACCTGCTGTAGATAAAAAAGCTTGTGAAGTAGCATAGTTGTTAATATTCTCTTCACCCAAGAGCGTGGAAAATGTTACCTGGGATTGGTCCATTATCGTGTTGAACGTAAATGAATTGTAAATATTTGGGTTAAAGTACGAAGGCTGCATCTGATGCGTTGTCGCAATGCTATAGCTCGTAATTGGGTTGGTTCCTGTGTAGTTACTAGGAATTGAATTAGGATTGTTGTAGAGAGGATCCATGAGGGATTATACTTTTTTAATAAGTCGAGAGGGGGGGATAGTATTAAAGTGAGAAGCACGAGGCTTTTCTAAATTTTTTCTTTTTTTAGCAAGTTGGTGATGAGATTTAATAACTTCCAGGTGGGCAGAAAAAAAAATTCCTTTAGCCCCCTCTGTCTTTTTTGCGATTTCTACCCAATTATCTATACTATAAGGGGTAGATTTTATGATAGCGTCTAATTCCTCCCAAATTGACAATGATCTGGCAAAAAGTTCCTGAGTACGATTAGCACTACGCTTCGATTCAAGAATAAAGGATTTAATTTTTTCTTTCATAAATCGCTACGGCAATGAAAAAAGATTAGAAATTAATTATTAAACTTGGTTATTAAACAAACTTTGAATTCCAGAAACTGCTTTCGAAGCCATTTGCCCATACAGGCTCCAATTGAGTGTCACTTCTACCATTTGTGCTTGGAGTTTAAACATGGCTAGTGGATCGCTTGGTCCCCCTTGTTTTTGAAGAAAATTACCAGACTCCGTAAAAAGGTTAGAAAAATTAGTGTAGTTACCTTCATTTTTTTCTGATTGAAGGCCACCGGCGTCACTAGGCATAGCACCTGATCCCCGATTTTCGTGAGACGCATAAGAAGTATCTGAATGATGAAGACTTTGCTCTTGTTGAATGTTTACAGTCGTTGGTGGAGAACCGATGCCTAATCTGTTATTTCCCACACTGTAAAAAGCCTCTACGTCATCAGTAAGTCTTTGATTTTCAGAAGTGGCATTCACATTCTGAGCTGCTGTATGATCTGTGCAATCAATATCAGGTGAATCATGAATGCTAGACATCTTTGCCACAGAAGCATGGGGATCGACTGCAGGCAAAGAGGTTCCTAGTGATAAAGCAGACATGGTTTTTAGAGATGAAATGGAACCTAACTATGCCGATGATTCGATTTAGATTTACCAGAATCACTCATTCCATCATAAATCTCTTTCATCTTCTGAGTATGATTCATCGAATGAGCGTGTTCAAGTTGGAACATTGATAGAGACAATTGTTTTTGATTAGCTTCATTCCACCCACTCTTTTTTTCTGTTTCTAAAGGCTCATCGAGTGATTTTTCAAACTCTTCTTGATGAGCCTTCGATACGTGAGATGCAGAAGAGTAGGGGGTGATCCCTTGCGTCGATGTAGGAGTTTGGCGGATAGAATTAGGATGGTTTGAAGATGGAATGCTCATGGTAGTGACGTTAATAATATTTGAAAGAAACCGTAGGCAGTACTATTTTCCTGGAGAGAGTTTTTATTACTATTAAAAAGTTCATCAAGCTCTTGAGGCTTTTTTTCTAAGTGAAATGCCAACCCGCGTAAAGCATTTCCATAATCCTTGAGTTTTGAGGAAAGTACTATCTTGTTTTTTAAAAGGTTGTGAGCATCCTCAAATTGTCCTCCCATGATTTTACAATAGGCAAGACCGAGGCGAGGATATGCTTCCTCTGGTTCAGCAAGCATGAGCTGACTAAAGAGAGCATGTCCTTCCCATGGGAGAAAGTTGGACGAAGCAGTAAAGCCAAGTTCCATGAACATCTGTCGATCACTTTTGGTCAACAAACCTACTGGTTGATCCACGTGATTTTCATCTGTTTTATCGGATTTTTTGTGAGAATTGTGAGTGCTCATAAAAATATCCTCAGAATGTCTCTTTCATGGTTTTTGTTGGATTAATGAAACCTTAAATATTTTGAATAATCGCTTTTAAGAGCGTTTCCCATGATGCATACATGGCTGAGGTAGATTGGACCGCATTTTCATACTCACTCATGAGGAGCTGCACTTGTAAGAGAGCAGCAGGATTGCTGGCATCAATATTTAATAACGAGGCTTGAAGTCCAGTGAACGTCGATTGAATTTGAGGGAAAAGAGCGGCTCCAATAAAATTAAGGTTAAATCCATAGGTTGCGACTGGAGAAATCTGGCCTGCAGTATAAAGAGGATTGTTCGTAGAATTATTCGTCATCAGACTCCATGAGGTAGCCGGGTTGTAGAATTCCGGATTGGTAGGTAAGGATGCCATAATAAATAAGGTAAAATCAGCCTCGAATCAGCATGATGTTTGGTTTTGTAACAGTTGGTTTTAAAATACGACTACATCTAAAGTGCACTTAAATTATGGTTGTGAAAAAAAATTGTCGAGGAATTTTTTTCTTACTTCGTTGGTTTTACAAGTAAGATGGCAAAGAAAATCTCCCTCCTGCCACGGCTCTACTGCGAAGGGATGAAGCTCCTGGGGAACAGCATTAAGGGCTCTTCGAGGGAGAATATGTAGTAAATTCCTAAACTCACGAGCAGCTTCACGTAGTCCATTTTGGTCCCAGAGAGGGCAATTCGCCCAATGTGTTTTTCGGGATGCAGCCTCCACGAGGGGTAATGCTTTTGGAGTTAAGATCATTCCTGCAGAGGAAAAATCGAGCAGGGAAGCATCAATACCCCAATCTCTGGAAGCAGTAAGACCGTCAATGTGTGGAATGTTCTCTAGGGAAATTTCTGGGTTAGTGATGAAAGCATCGGCATCAATCCAAAGCAAACGATCCACTGCGGGCAATACATCAAGTAGAAGAGCAAGCTTTCCCCAGGCAGGATGTTCATCGGTTTTTTCATTAAAAATATGGTCTCTGAACTCATAACCGTGTTTACGCGCATATTCAATTTTAGTGGGTGAGGTGATCTCCACAATGCTGTGCATGTTTTCGGTCCAAGCAGTTAAAACAACGGTCTTCATTTTTAGTGATCGTAATGATTTTTATAGAGCGCCATTACAATGGGTTTAAAAATCTATGTTGAACGAGCGGGTCAGCTAAAAATTGATCAATATTTTTAGAACGGAGTGCCAAATTAGCAATGATCTTGTACTCTTCAGCAAGTTGGTCGACAAGTTCAGATCGAAAAGACTCAATTGGTGAATCGTGCCAATAAATAATATCAGCACTCAGGTCTCGAAGAAGCCACAAAAGGGCATCTAGAGGCTCTTCAATTTCATCATACCCAATGAATTCACCTGCTAAAAGACTTGCAAAACTGCCCGATAGAGCAAAATTACCTAGTCGTAAAAAATTGAGGTGGAGATTTTTTTTTCGAAGGGCACTGAGGATTCGTATTGCAGAACATAAAATAATATGTTGCGTGTCCATATTTAAAGGAAACATGGGAAGCTGAGCCGAAGAGCCATTGAGTTCTAGGAGGAGGTGATATCCAATATCATCCTCAAAATGTCCAACTATTTTAGGAAACTCAGGAGCTAATTCGTACAGAGAGGGCCAAATTTGGGTTTCGCGGTGATGAATAAAACTAGGATTAGCATCCTGGGTCCGTTTTAAAAAAGTACGTAGGACTTGGTTTTTACCCACAATATAGCGTTTTGTATTTAATTTAATAGAGGGTTTATTCCATGGCAAAAAAGCTGCCTTATAGTTAAGCGTTTCAAAGCCTTGACATGTGGGATCATGAATACGCATGTCCGAGCAGGGAAAAAACTTTCCAGCAACATCCACATAACGCCGTTGGGCGATAAAATAAATTTTTTTTTGAACATCTTGATTGTTTGATCCAATAGACTCTATCTCGTAGAGGGGAGAGAGGAGGTCTTCTCTCAATAATTTTTCATCATTGCTAGTAAAAAGCAAAAAATGAGCTCTTCTGGCTAGTTCAGAGATAGCAGAAATTAAGCCTGGACCATCTTGTTCAATCCACTGTTTCCAAATACTTGAATGAAACCAAATGGCATCATAGAGATCAGTTGGTATCGTTGATGCACTTTTTAATTCAAAATCGCAATGACTGAAAGAAATAGGGGGAGTGCGGCCATAAATAGGAGAAATTTTCTCAATATTTCTAGAGAATTGAAACACCTTCTCTTTTTTTTCGATGGTTCCTACACGAGCCATGCAAGAAAGACGTATCGCATTAATCCCAAATCCAGACCCGACCTCTAATATAGAGCTTGCTCTTCTTGGAAAAAGTAAAGCCTTTTCCCATGCTTGACAGGCAGCAAAATTTTTTGGGGACAAACCAAGATAATTTGCCATCTCTGGGTTTTTGTTTTCTTGAGAAACTCCCCAAGCCTGAAGCCACAGAGAAATAAAGTCTTTTCTCTCAATAGAGCCAATATTAAGGAATGTGTACCAACCTTGAAATTTCTGAATAAGAATTTCTACTTGATGTTCGAAGGTCTCTTTATCACTTTCTTGCATGGCGTTTTGTACCACCAAAAACTGAGCATCAATTTGGTTGCAAATTCCTGTGAGCTGATTGGCTAGTGATTCGATTTCTTTTTTTGCAGAGGAGCTAGTTCCAGGAGTGGAATCAAGCTTGCGAAGGAGTGCTCGTGTTTGAATAAGTTGCTCAGCAGCAGTCTCTCTGAGTTTCCTCCAATCACTCCGAAGATTTGTAATATTCAATGGATCTGTGTTCTTGCTCATGGAAGTTAGAAATTTGTTTGAAGAATATGAGAAATGAATTCATTACTACAAAATTTCCTTACTTGGATTGTTGACCAGGTGGGTTGAGTTCCAAGGATTGTGATTCTTCTACCAAAAGCTTTTGCTACTGGAACATAGGCAGAATCGAGTGAAACGAAAAAATCAAATTCATCTCGCGCGAATAATTCAGCAATAGAAAAAGTAGGGCACGTCGCCCCCAAGTTCTTCATGAAGCGAAGCTCGGAGTGATCCATAGGTAGAGGAGAGCAATAATAAAAATGGGGGCACGCTTTTAAAAGTTCCATGATCGCATCATGATACGTGGATAGATTAATAATCGATCCGCTGCGCATCCTCTCCGCTTGAAACATGCTTGTTCCAAGAAATAAAATGGTTGCATCTTTTTTTCCTTGGTTGACTAGAAAATGATTGGGTAACCACCATATTCGGTCTTGAGAAGAGTGGCATTTGTGCCCAAAATTTTGAAGATACAACATTTTATAGTTAGGTAATGAGATCAAAAATTCTTCATCAATGGGAAAGTTAGCACGGCACAAAACAGCACGTGCCATGGGAGCGCATGGAATGGATCGAAGAATCAGGGTCTTTATTTTTAAAGAATTGAAAAGCGCTTCTGCTCCTGAGGGAAGATTAATGCCAATGATCAAGTCATAGCTGGATAAGGGAGATGGTGTGCCATGGAAATATTTTTCCATCGAAGAGGCGTACATCGGCCATGTGTTAAGTTGGAGTGAGGGTGGGGATGAAAGAAAAGTTTCTATCACCATACCGGTCACTTGCAATTGATCCCAAATAAGTCGCAACAAATTTTCCGATTTAGCACGCTCCGGTGAGTATGGCTCATGGATATCAAGCGTGAGAAGAATTTTCATTTCAAATAAATAGCATGAAGTAAGAAATCACAATTCATAGGTGATAAATTTTAATTGAGGAATCGAAATTCTATCGGCGAAACATCTCTTGTCTATCATTGAAAAAAGTAAAATTGAAAATTCTTTTTCTAAAATGGTTCACTTTGAGGTGTCCTCTATGTTAACAAATATCCATGCTAACACTGCAGCAATTAGATCGTGAACTGAAAATTACATGGTCCCTTAATAGCGATGCATCAGAAGATCTCATCGGGTTTTTAAAAATTGATGCTATTATGAACAAGGAATTACTGAAGCAATGTTCTCTTTGTTTTATTGGTGAAAAAGAGATCTCTCGTCAAATATGGCAAGCCCTCCTCTCTTCACTGCAACAATTACTGGACTCCAACGTGAGACTTCTTTTTGTGTGCACGAGTAAAAAAATTGAAGCTAAACTCCTTAGTTACGGATTTTCTTTGCTAGGAGAGGTGACTCTCAATCCTGTCGCAGGCTAAATATTGGAGTTAATCCGAATATTTCATACTGATTCTGCTGCGGCTTGCGAACACCTGATGGATACTGCGTCAGTCTCGAATTGCTCCTCGGGCAGTATGAAACATACAGCCGTCGTCGCAATCC
>WBXG01000055.1 GCA_008932965.1 Verrucomicrobiota bacterium | reverse complement strand
TATTACGGCTTGTGGAAAGCTCCTCATTACTGCGTTGGTCTCGAATTGTGATTTGGGCAGTATGAGACATACAGCCCGGCATCCCAATCCTTCGCCCGCCTTGTACTAATAAGCTTTGCACGGCACCTCATGACACTTCAGTATGAAATATCCGGGCTAAAAGTGATAGGTCAAAAAACAAGGGAGAGCAAATTATTTGCTACGAGATCAACACACCGGAATCACGGGACTCATCTATGCTTCTCAAGATGGTCATACAGAAATCTCATCATTCACTTTTCATTTGCACTCTCCTCTGCTCTCCACGTAGGTTAGCAGGCTTTCATGCATCTCGAATCTCTTGAAATTATTGGTTTTAAATCCTTCGCTGCAAAAACAGCGTTGCAGTTTCATCGTGGGGTAACAGCAGTTGTAGGTCCGAATGGTTGCGGAAAGTCCAATATCCTCGATGCGATTCGCTGGGTTTTAGGAGAGCAATCAGCCAAGGCCCTTCGTGGTGGAGAGATGGCTGATGTCATTTTTAGTGGAGCAGACTCGAGGAAGGCTCACAATATGGCTGAGGTGTCGCTAACCTTTGGCGATTGTGAGAAGGAGTTAGGAGTCGAGTGGAACCAGCTCTGTATCACTCGTCGTGTTTTTCGTGATGGAAAATCGGAGTATTTGATGAATGGAACTCCGTGCCGGCTTAAGGATATTCATGAGCTTTTTATGGATACTGGTATTGGTCGGAGTGCCTACTCGATCATGGAGCAAGGGAAGCTCGATCAAATCTTAAGCAGCCGTCCTGATGATCGGCGTGCTATTTTTGAAGAGGCTGCTGGGATTACCAAGTTCAAGTCACAAAAAAAAGAGGCTCTTCGTAAGCTCGAATATACCGAGGGTAATTTACTCCGAGTTACTGATATCATCAAGGAGGTCAAACGTCAGATCGGCTCTCTGCAACGTCAGGCAGGCAAGGCACGCCGTTATCAACATATGGTGAGTGAGCTTCGTGTGCTCGACACCCATTTTTCTCATCGCAATTTTTGCCAGCTCGAAGAGAAGATGCAGGAGCTTGCTGCCTCTATTGAAAAGAATGTATCGGTCCGCCAGGAACAAGAAGAGGAGATCGCCACGCAGGAGAACAAATCTGCCCAACTTCGCCAGGAGCTAACCAGCATCGATCTCACGCTTGAAGAGAAACGGGGGATAGTACAAACCTTACGTAATCGGATTTTCTCCGGTGAGAATCGTATTGAAACACATCGTGAAAGAAAGAGTGAGTTTCAATCGATGATTGTGAGGGCTCAAGCAGACCGGAATCTTTTTTTTGCACGTATTGGAGAGCAGGAAAAAGAGATGGAGCAGGCTGAAGCGCAGCTGCATGAACTTCTTACCCTCCTTTCCTCAGAGGAGGCATTACTTCAAGAGGGAACCGCTCGCTGTGCAAAAGCTGCTCAAGAACGTCATGAGGCAGAGCGGACCACCGATGCCCTTGCCCACCAGTTGCATGGAGTGGAAAACCGTAGTGCCGATTTTCGTGGAAAAATTTCTGTAGCCATAGGGCGTCGTGATGCTGCAGAGCAACGTTTGGAACAGTTGCAGTCACAGCACTCGAGTATCGATCAAGCTTTGGCCGGCCTCACTGAGCGTGCTTTAACGGCCACTCAGGCGCTTCATAAGGCTCAAGAAAGACTTGCCTCTGCCCAAGGCGAGCAGGAACAAGCCCAAGTGCTCTATGAAAAAACGCAACTAGAGCGTCAGCGTGCCGAGCGAGATTGGAACGAGTCTAGTAAACAACTCTCGGAGCGCCAGTCGCGACATGACTTGCTTTGTCAGCTAGAAAGGGAAGGAGAGGGCTTAGGGGAGGGAACTCAGGCTCTCCTGCGTGGACTCGATCGGCCCGATTTTTTTCAAGCAGGGATTTTAGGAACGCTTGCTTCCCTCATCACGGTTCCAAGCGACTCGATTTTAGCGGTGGAAGCAGCTCTTGGGGCTGTAAGTCGATCGGTGGTCTTGAAGGATAGTGAGATTGCACGGGAGGCGTTGACTGCATTGAAATCGGGGGCTCAAGGGAGAGCTGCCCTCCTGATTACTGATTTTGTCTCTTCTGATCTCAAGGAAGGTCCTCCGGAGGTCTTGCCGCAGGGGGCTCTTGCGTGGGCCTCAAGTCTTGTTTCTGCCTTAGAACCGGTGCGTCTTGTGGTGGCTCGATTGCTTGAGGGGGTCGCTATTGTTGAGGATTTAGAAACAGCCTTTCGTTTAAAACAGGATTATCCCAGCTTGGCCTTTGCTACTCGTGGGGGAGAATTTATCTCGTGTGACGGGGTGGCTTATGGAGGAACTGATGGAACTGTTTCTGCCTCCGCTTTATTGAGACGTTCTCAAATTGTAATTTTAGAACGTGAGATCGTTGCGCTTGAAGAAGAAGAAAGAGGCTTTGCCATCGCCCGAGATGCTTCAGTGACCGCGGTAGATCAAGCTTTGTTACGACTGAAGGAAGCACGTGAAGGCTTGACTCAGCAGCAGATGTTGCTCTCCACAGCGCAGGGGGATGAGCGATTGATGCTTCGAGAATTAGAGGATATGAAACGGCGTTTTGAGATGCTTGCGGCAGAAATAAGCACGCTTCATCACCAGGTCAAGGAACTCGAAGAGCAACGTCTTCATCATGAAAAAGAGCTCGAGGGAGTTCTTGCTGGTGTGACGACTCTTCGTGAAGAGCGTTCGCTTGCCCAAAGTAAAATTACCTCCCTGCGCGAAATCGAAAGTGAGGCAACGGCAGCTCTTTCTGAAATTCGTTTGCGTGTCGCTACTGAACGGGAGCGTCAACGCACGCTCACCCAGCAGCGAGGACCGATGGAGGCACGGCTTCGAGAATTCGCAGAGGCTATCCGTCTTAGGGAGCGTGATATGACCGAGTATGAGGCTAAGATTAAAAACCTGGTTGCCGAATCGGAAGAATTGACCCTGAGCATTGGTGCCTGGAAAAACGAGCTGGATCAGGTTGAGGAAGAAATGAGCGGGTGGATGAAGCAACGAACGCTCATCCAAGAACACGTAGAATCTGTAGAAAAAAATTTGAGAGAGATTCGTAAAAATCTTTCTGACCTACAAGAGCGTCGTTCCAAGCAAGAGGTTCAGCTTACAGAAATTCGATTGCGCTGTGAATCTATTCGGGATCATATGATGCGACGTTATCAAGTTGATCTGACAATCTTTGAACCTGATCGTTATATGCTGCTCAAGGTTGTTACGACTCAGAAAGAAAAGAAAACAGAAGATGCGACTCAGGGTGAAGAGACCCCTAAGCCGACTGATTTAAGTGTGACTGAGGCGGCTGTTGAGAACCGACTCCCAGAGGGCCCAACGTCGGTTGAAGAGATCCCATGGGACCGCATTGAGGGACTGGTTGCTGAATTAATCGAGCGGGTCGATGCGATGGGTCCAGTCAATATTGATGCTATTGCAGAGTATGAAGAGCTCGAGGAGCGCTATACATTTTTAGAGAAACAAAATAGTGATCTCATCAATGGAAAAAATGAATTGCTCGAAGCAATCTCTCGTATTAACAAGACAACTCGGGAACTTTTTGCAACAACTTTTGAAAAGGTCCGTTTCAATTTTCAGGAAATGTTTACCGAGCTTTTTGGTGGAGGCAAAGCTAACTTGCTTCTTGTGGATGATACCGACCCACTCGAGAGTGGAATTGAGATTATTGCTAGGCCACCTGGGAAGCAGTTGCAGAGCATCTCTCTCTTAAGTGGTGGAGAGAGAACGATGACTGCTGTTGCCTTGCTTTTTGCAATCTATATGGTCAAACCGAGCCCTTTCTGTGTGCTTGATGAAATGGATGCCCCTCTTGATGAGTCGAACATTGGACGTTTCATTAAGCTCTTAGATCGATTTGTGGATCAGAGTCAATTTTTTGTCATCACACACAACAAGCGGACAATGTCACGTGCTGATATGATCTATGGAGTAACAATGGAAGAGCAAGGAGTGACAAAGCTCCTGAGCATGAAATTTCATGGAAATAGTGAAGTTGAAAAAAATATTTAGATGAACAACAGGAGACCTCATCTTTCGGCTTTAGATCAGCTTGCCAGCGCCTTACGTTCTCGCCTCAGCACCATTGCCGATCATGAACTTCGTGATCGATATCCAGCGGCCCATTTAAAAAAGTTAGAGGAGGCCTCAGAAGCTATTGATAAGTCTATTGCTGCTCTTCCAAAATCAGAAATCGATCCTCAGCTACGACATTACTTGGATCGACGCAGTTTTGATAAGGCTTTCGAATGGATAGAGAGTAACCGGGCTAGATAAGCGAATCATTCTTGTTTCTCCTCATGACTTGGTGTAGAGTTAAAAATCTTTTTTATGAGCCCTCTTTTTGTGTTTTTTTCAGGCCTTTGTTTATTAGGCCTTTTTGCCTGGTACTTTCTCACGGAGCGTGAAGTTCGCAAACGTTGGATTGGTCTTCTTTTGACCCTTTTGCTTGTCGGTTTTTGCTTGGAATCAACGGTCCCTCCCTCACAGAAGATCCGGTTAGGTTTAGATTTGCGTGGAGGAACCTCTTTTTTGCTTCGTCTTGTTCCTCAGCCTGGGCAAAAAATCACGACTGATATGCTCGAGCAAGCAGTTGAGGTGATTCGTAAGCGAGTGGATCAGTTTGGGGTAGGGGAGCCGGTGATTGCACCGCAAGGTTCCGAGCGCATTCTTGTTCAGATCCCAGGCCTTGATCCTGCTCAAATTCAAGCAACGCGTGAGACATTAAAACGAGTTGCAAAACTAGAATTTTCTCAGGTCTATCCTGGAGGAGAGGAACTCATCAAAAAAATAGAAAAAGGAGAGGCTCTCATGCCTCCTGGTTATGAGATCAAAAGTTATATCGTTCCTGCAGCACCTAAAGAGGATTCTGCACAGCCTCTACCGCGTTTAATTGTCAAAAAAACGGCAGACCTCACTGGAGATCATGTGACCAAGGCCTTTGCTTTTTTTGACCAAGGAGGTTATGGGGTCTCACTCTCCTTTGATGGTGTTGGAGCTGCTACCTTTTTTGAGGTCACTTCAGCCCTTGCCCCCAATCATGGTCGTCTTGCTATTCTTTTGGATGGAAAAATTCAAAGTGCTCCAGAGGTTAAAAATGCTATTGCTGGAGGGCAGGCCCAGATCACCGGACATTTTCATGACAAAGAGGCACGGGAGCTAGCAAGTGCTCTTGAAAACCCCCTAAGAACACCAGTCGAGATCGAGGAGACCCGGAGTGTTTCTCCAACACTCGGAGCAGACTCAATTCGAGCAGGAGTTCTCTCAGGCATGGCGGGTCTAGCGCTCGTGATGGTTTTTGTGTTTATCTATTATCGCCTAGCTGGTCTTGTGGCGTTGTTCGGGCTTGGGATCAATATTATTTTGCTTTTTGGAATGATGACCTTATTTCATTTTGTACTGACTTTACCTGGTATTGCTGGAATTATTTTAACGATTGGTCTTGCCGTCGATTCCAATGTTCTTCTCTATGAACGCTTGCGTGAAGAAATGGCCACTGGAAAATCACTCGGTGTTGCTATTCAAGGAGCCTATAGCAAAGCATTCAGTGCTATTTTCGATGCCAATGTCACTACACTGATCACAGCAGGAATCCTTTTTTGGCAGGCCACAGGACCGGTGCGTGGGTTTTCCATTACCCTTGTGCTTGGAGTGATTGCTTCGATGTTTTCTGCTATTCTTTTTACACGTACCCTCTTCCGTTGGATGATCACAAAAGGGGGGCTTCGCAAGTTAACAATGGCCAACCTAGCCCCCAAAAAACAATGGAACTTTTTGCGCTACCGTCATCTGGCTATCCTTGTCTCATTGGTGTTGATTCTGGGATCATGTGTTGTTTTTTCAAACCGTGGGGCTCGTAATTTTGGAATCGATTTTCGTGGGGGAGATCTTTTGGTATTGAGTGCTGAGCCTGCACTTGCTGTTGCTCAAGTAAGACAAGCTCTTGTGCCTTTAGGATTAAGTGAAATAACGATTCAACGGGAGCAGGCTAGTAGCGCTTCGATGCTCTCTATTCGTAGCCCTGAAAATAGTTCCAATAAAATTCTCTCTTCGCTTAGAAAAACATTTCCTGCAAATCACATCGTCGCTGTGCAGGAGGACAAAGTAGGAGCCCAGATTGGTCGAGAATTTGCTCGCAAAGCGCTCATGGCACTCGCCTTTGGAATGTTTGGGATTTTAGTTTATGTCTCTCTGCGTTTCGGACTCTCTTTTGCTATCGGTGCACTCGTGGCCCTCTTGCACGACGTAGTGATTACGGTCGGTCTTTTTTCTCTCCTTGGTGGGGAGCTCTCTCTGGTAATGGTAGGAGCTATTTTGACCATCGCGGGTTATTCTATTAATGATACGATTGTGGTCTACGATCGCATTCGTGAAGGACTTCATCACAAGGAGGCAGGAACGGTTCAAGAGCTCATGAATCGCAGTATTAATGAAACTCTCGGACGAACCATGCTTACAGGTGGGTTGACCCTTCTGTCTGTTTCTGCCCTCTTCTTTTTTGGTGGAGCAGTTCTCAAGGATTTTGCTTTTGCCATCCTTCTTGGAATTTTAGTTGGGACCTATTCCTCCATTTTTGTGGCTTCCCCTATTGTCCTCTGGTGGTCGAGGTGGAGCGGAAAATCACTTCGCTAGGCTCGATATTTCTTATTGCACTGTCATGAGGCGCTTGTTTCCATTTGGATTTACGTTTTTAGACTAATACTTTAATCGTTATTTTATGCATTCGGAAATTATAGTTACTGGTGGGGCCGGCTTTATTGGGAGTGCTCTCGTCCATGCACTTAATCAACAAGGAGAACATAAAATTCTTGTGACAGATGCTCTTCTCGATCTTCAGAAACAGGCCCATCTCGAGCCCTTAAAGTACTCTCAATATCTTTCGGCAGAGGAACTGCTTTACGAACTAAAAAATAACGGTGATTCACTCCGTGATATTAAGACTATTTTTCATCTGGGAGCCTGTTCCTCCACCACAGAGACCAATCGAGATTATCTCATGAAAAATAATTTTGAGTATACTAAGACTCTTGCTCACTGGGCACTTAAAAGAGATGTACGATTTGTCTACGCGAGCTCGGCTGCGACCTATGGAGATGGTTCTGCTGGAATGAGGGATGAGATAGAAGATTTGGATCAATTACATCCATTGAATTTGTATGGTGAGTCAAAACATCTCTTTGATCTCTATGCTCGCGAGCATGGATGGTTAGATCGCATTGTTGGGCTCAAATACTTCAATGTTTTTGGCCCTAACGAAGACCATAAACAAGAAATGCGTAGTCTTGTTTGTAAAGCCTACGAACAAATTCGTGATACCGGAAAGATGGCCCTCTTTAAAAGTTACCTCCCAGAATATGGAGATGGAAAGCAAGAGAGGGATTTTATTTATGTTTGTGATGCGGTGAAGATGACCTTGCATTTAGCAAAGACCCAACATGCTCATGGCCTTTTTAATATTGGATCAGGGGTAGCACGCTCCTGGTTGGATCTCGCTCATGCTCTCTTTACAGCTTTGAATCGTAAGCCAGAGATTGACTTTATTGAGATGCCAGAAAAAATTCGAAACCAATATCAATATCATACCTGTGCTGATATCACACGATTGCGTGCAACCGGCTATCAAGAGCCGATCCTCTCATTAGAAGAGTCTGTTGAAGACTATGTTTGTAACTATTTACTAACTGGCAAACATTTTGGAGAATGAGAGTCCACTTTATAAGGATCAATCCGGATATTTCATATCAATCACCTGCGAAGACCGCGAAGCCAGATGGATACTGCGTTGATCTCGAAGTCTTCCTCGGGCAGTAGGGACTCATACAGCCGTCGTCAGACTTTATCGCTCGCCTTGCCCCATCAGCCTTCGCGATTTTCTCGTTACGATCAGTATGAAATATCCGGGTTAAATTTATTATGATTGCAAATTGAAAAAAAATCATTTCATTATCACAAGTAAATCATAACCAAAAAAACCTTTTCTTATGAATGGAGCTCAAGCCTTAGTGCGAATACTTGAAAACCACGGAGTCACCCATATCTTTGGAATCCCTGGAGCAAAAATAGATTCTGTATTTATTGCTCTTCTCGATTCTTCTATTGAATTGGTCCTCTGCCGCCATGAACAGAATGCTGCCTTTATGGCTCAAGCTGTTGGCAAAATAACAGGAAAGATAGGCGTCTGTCTTGTAACGTCAGGTCCTGGTGTTACTAACCTTGTTACTGGCTTAGCAACTGCAACATCCGAAGGAGATCCGGTCTTGGCTATAGGAGGAGAAGTTTCTCTTGATGATCGCTATAAGCACACACATCAGTGTCTCGAGAGTGTATCAGTTTTAAGATCCGTTACGAAGTTTGCTCAATCTGCTCTTTCGGTTCATGATTTGCCGGAGATATTGGGTAATGCTATTAGAGCAGCTGAGAGAGGAAGACGTGGGGCAGCTTTCCTTGGATTACCTAAGGATATTGGGCTTGCCGATTTTCCTGGTGATATTGATCTGACTTGGGGGCGCTATGTACCAACAAGTTTGCCTGCTCGAAGCGAATTAGAGGGTGCTATTGATGTAATAAATTCTTCCCGTAAACCGATAGTTTTAGCAGGAATGGAGGCCTCTGATCCTAGCCTGGCCAAAGTCTTAGAGTTTTTTTTCAAGTCTTCAGGTATACCTTACTGCTCTACTTTACAGGGCCCAGGATCATGGGCTGCTCCTCAAAATTTTGTTGGTCGAGTCGGGATTTTTTGCAATCAACCATCCGATCATCTTCTCAATACTGCTGACTGCGTGATTACCATTGGATTCGATCCAATTGAGCTCGATCCTAGTCTCTGGAATCAGGCGAATTCAAGACCTATAGTCTTCATCGATGTGGAACCAGCTAAGCAAGATCGTGCTTTTTTACCCTCTGTTGAACTAATTGGTAATTTAACTGAAACACTACGTGCTCTTCTCCCTCTCATAAAAATTGACATTGATCCAGCTTTTCTCCGTAGTGCTAACAATGATGCAGTTGAAATTGCAGCCAAAGTAGCTGAGGGAGCAACGATGAATGGCATGCCGGTCCACCCACTAAGGGTCATTCATGAGCTCAAGCAAGTAATTACTCCTGAGACTACTGTCGCTGTGGATACTGGATCTCACTATATCTGGATGAGTCGCTACCTTCCAGAAGAGTATTCTCGTCAACTCCTCGTGAGTAATGGGCAACAGACTCTTGGAGTCTCTATTCCATGGGCCATGGCAGCTAATCTTGCAAGACCTGGAAGACCCGTAATTTCAGTTTCAGGAGACGGAGGTTTTCTCTTTACTGCAACAGAACTTGAAACTGCAAAGAGAATAGGCAGTCGCTTTGTTCACCTTATCTGGAACAGTGAATCCTACGATATGGTAGCCATTCAGGAACAGGATAAATATGGACGCACGGCAGGAGTGAAACTAGGTTATTATGACGTCGAGTATTTTGCAAAATCTTTTGGTTGTAAAGGTTATAGGATTACTAAAGCTGATCAGCTAGGAGATCTTCTCAAAGAGTCACTTGCTCAACCAGTACCAGTTCTCATTGATATTCCAATTGACTATTCACAGAATATCAAATTGATGAAGAATGCTGCTCAAGATTTCATTCATTAATTCAAAGCTTCAAATTAAAATCTTACTTTTTGTGTCAATATGCATGAACTAAACTTTAGAATTGAAGATGGTCCTTGGAATATTCTTCAAGAGCATTGCGATAAAACTGGGGAACGCCTTGAAGACGTTTTTTCAGCAGCATTAGCTGATTTTTTTGATATCAAGCATCATACTATTTACCAGATTTCTACCTCTGTGGCACTAGTTGAAGGTGTGATCGAAGGCTATGTAGCTGTTAGAGATATATGTCGTCTTGGTGATTTTGGTCTCGGTACTTTTGATGGTTTTGATGGAGAGGGAATTCTTCTGGATGGAATCTGCTGGCAGGCTTGCTCTGATGGATCAGTCAATCGTGCTCCAGATGAGATAAAGACTCCTTTTTGGGTTGTAACTAATTTTAAAGCTACTGAGAGGAGATCTATCAATAAAGTTTCTAGTTGGGGTAATCTAAAAGCTCAGTTAGACAAGATGTGTTTAAGTAAAAACATCTTCGTGGCATACCGGATTAATGGGTTATTCGAGAGAGTTAAATTTCGCTCTCTTGCCAAGACACGATTTCCAATGCATCTTGTAACTGTAACTGATAGCCAACTTGAGTTAGACCTCACAAATGTTTATGGAACATTAGTGGGATTTTGGTCTCCACAATTTTCAAGAGGTATTGGTATAAACGGTTATCACTTTCACTTTCTAAGCGAAGATTGTAAGCATGGTGGACATCTGCTAGACCTTTCGGCTGAAAAGCTCGATATTAGTCTACAAATCAAAAATAATCTTTATTTAGTTTTGCCGGAAACACTCCCTTTCCTGAGAGCTAATTTAAATAATGATCCAACGCTAGCTCTTGCAAAATCTGAATGAAATAATTAGGGTTGGATCAAGGCGGGAGGAAGAATGTTACTTAGCCTACTATGAATGCATAAAGCTAAGCAAAATTCTTGAGGTCTAACTTTCTATGATTCCTTCATTGCCAACTTCTCCTAATGTGAATCGCCCCTTTGTTTCGCATGCTCCCGGTCATTGGCCTGAGGCAACTCAAGAAGAATGGAATGATTGGCGCTGGCAGTTAAAAAATCGGGTGAGCACCTTGGAGGGACTTGAGAAACGTCTTCGTCTCTCCTCTGAAGAACGAGCAGGTGTGATTCTTTCAGCTCATAAGCTTGCCATGTCGATCACACCCCATTATTTCAATCTCATTGAACTCGATGATCCTGATGGACCGATTCGTCGCCAGGTGATTCCTCGGCTCGAGGAATCCCATCATCATCCTTCAGAAGTAGCTGATCCTTGCGGAGAGGATGCACATATGCCTGTTCCAGGGCTAGTACACCGTTATCCTGATCGAGTGAATTTTTTAATCACAGATCGCTGTGCCTCTTATTGCCGCTATTGCACTCGATCTCGGGTGGTGAGTGGTGCTGGAGAACAAGAGTTGCATACAGAATTTGAGCAAGCCTTTGACTATCTTCAAAAGCATGATGAAGTTCGTGATGTACTGCTTTCAGGAGGAGACCCTCTACTTTTTTCTGATGATAAATTAGAAAAAATTCTTTCTCGTCTACGTGCAATCCCTCACATTGAGTTTCTTCGCATTGGAACCCGTGTTCCTATTTTCTTACCACAACGGATCACTCCTGCTTTATGCCAGATGTTACAAAAGTATCATCCCCTCTGGATGAGTGTGCATACCAATCACCCATGCGAACTCACCATAGAAGTCCGTGAAGCGCTCGAACGACTTGCCAACCATGGTATTCCCATTGGTAATCAGAGTGTTCTACTTTCAAAAGTCAATGACAGCATTCCTGTCATGAAATCACTGATTCAAAAACTGCTTCAGTGCCGCGTTCGTCCCTACTACCTCTACCAGTGCGATCTCATCTATGGATCAGCTCATTTACGAACTTCCGTAGCGAAGGGAATTGAAATCATGGAGGGGCTCCGCGGACACACAACAGGATATGCCATTCCCCAGTTTGTGATCGATGCTCCAGGGGGGGGAGGCAAAGTACCTATCAATCCCAATTATCTTATTTCACACGACAAAGAAAAAGTAGTGCTTCGTAATTATGAGGGGAAACTATTTGAGTACCCCGAAATCTCATGAGATGATGAAAGCTAGCCCGAATATTTCATCCCAATCTACTGCGGAAACCGGGAAGTCAGATGGATTCTGCTTTGATCTCGAAGTCTTCCTCGGGCAGTGTGTACACACACAGCCGTCGTCAGACTTCATCGCTCGCCTTGCCCCATCAGCTTTCGCGGCCTCCTCGTCACG
>WBXG01000054.1 GCA_008932965.1 Verrucomicrobiota bacterium | reverse complement strand
ATCCATCACCTTCCTTGTCTGCATCAGGATTCGCGGCGCCTCGCGACGAATCAGTATGAAATATGCGGGTTAACGAAGCCTCTCTGGAGTTTTTAGTCACTCTTGAACTAGGGGAGGGGTTTTGTTTTGGAGGGGTGATTTTACCAGAGGGATCCAAGAGATGCACTGTGACAAAAATGAGTAGATTGCGTTTAATTTTTTGTTCGGAGGAAGAGCGAAACAAGGAACCTGCAATAGGAATGCTGCTAATAACAGGGATCTTCTCTTCTACTTTTTTAATATCCTCACGCATAAGCCCACCCAAAACAACTGTTTGACCATCGTGGAGCACTACCTGGGTATTTACTTCTCTCACGCTAAAGACAGGCTGGTTAATATTGTTTTGTGTAAGAAGAACGTGTGTTGTTGAAGTAATAACATTTGTCATTCCTCCCAAAAAAACAGGGGCTTGTGAAAAAATAGGATTCCCGTAGTTAACAAATCCTTGAAACTCCACAATTTCTGGAGAAAGGCTTAACTCTATACTATTATTATTAGCATCAACGATTGGTTTGACCTCTAGTTCAACTCCAACATTACGTTTTTTGAAAGAGGAGGGTGTTGTCGGAATCGCTGGATTGACGCTAGTGCCTTGATTTTGGGGAATTTGAGGTGGAGAATAATCTGCTGGGTAGGGGAATTCTCGAGCAACTCGAATCGTAGCTTTTTTTCCGCTAGAGACAGTGACTTTAGGAGCAGAGAGGAGATCTACTCCTTTGTGTTGATTAATAGCCCGGAGTATAACCTGAAATTGATTGTTTGAAAGCACTCCAGCCAGAGTGAGCATGCCTAGCGCTGACCCTGCTGGGTTGCCAAATAATAATGTTTCTAATGCATGAGCGCTTATGCCTGATTGCCCTAAATTCTTTTCAATATTCGTAGAATTTGAATTAGGATTGCTATTATTTAAAAAATGCTGCTCTGATTCAGGATCCCTCGTTTTGTTTTCAATTCTGCTACTTACTGAATTGATATTGTTTCCAAGTTGGAATACTCCTAAAAGCCAATTAACACCCCGTTCTTTACTATTATTTTGTTTTACTTCAAGGAATCGGGCTTCAATTTCGACTTGTTTTAATGAACTAGGGAAAGAATTTTCTACTAACGAGCCTATTAAGTTGATGTTTGATGGACTGTTTTTAACCACAAGAATGTTCTTTGAAGGAAGAAAGTGAGCTGTAGCCCCAGGAGGAAAGGTAATACCTTGGGAGAGTAAAATATCTTTTATGGAAAGAGCCTCTATTTTTTTCGAGCTCTTATTTTCACTATTAATATAATTCGAGGGAAATGATGCTGAAATTTGAGAAATAAAATCAGATGGGACTCTGAAATCTTTAGTTACTAGTATTTCTTGAGGTTCATTTTCCGGAATAATAGCTATAGAATAGGGATCAATTCTCAACTGCATGTGTGCCTGCTGTGTTACATATTTAAGTATTTCATGCAAGGGGGTATCTAATAGTGATAATGTAATCTTAGGTTCAGGGATAAGTTTTTTTAAATTACATGCTAACACAATATTAATGCCTTTTTTATTAGAATCATTTTCATCGCTATCTAAAAGGAAAGCTTGATTCCTGATCTGCTCTAGAGATGATTGAAGAGGTGTGTCAATAAATTCTATGTTTGGTATAATAATCCTATCGATTTTTTTTCTAATCAAATCAATGTTGTTAGTAATAGGTAGATTTGTGGTAGTTTGATTAACATTTTCACAACTGGAAATAGGTAATTGCCAAGACTGATCTACCTTTTCTAACATCTCGTTTTGCTGTTCATCAGCATGAAGCTTCAATTCACATTTCTCTTGTTGTTGGATAAGTAATAAGCCAATAAGCGATGTATCGTTATTAGGATCCATACGAAGTGCTTCATGAAATGAATCAGAAGCACTTTTCCAATTCTCCTGTTGATAAAAATCGATAGCTCTTAATAAAATCGTCTCGAGTGTTTCTGATTTCTCTTGAGTAAAAGTGATAGTCTTTTTTGCGGTGATATGTGATATTTTTGGTACTAAATAATTTTTTGGAGGATAATCAAAAAAGTACTTTCTGTTAGTAATAACAGACGCAATATGTTTTGCATCATCATATTTATAAAATGATAAATATTCTAATATAAGCAAAACAGCTGTGTTATTGAGTAAGTATAAAGCTTCCTGATAGAGCGGCATTAATGCTGCTTTTGGCTTCTCTAATTCATCAATGGCCCCTTTATAATAGTTAAAGGCTAAAAGATATTTTTTATTCCTTAGTGCATTTATTCCTAAATGCATTTTACATTCTGCCATCTTTCTTTGTGCATTAATAATAATTTGTTTTTCCTCTTTTTGACCTACTTCTTGAGTGTTACTAAAAGAAAATCTCTCTAAGCCAAAAAAAATAGATGCAAGGGTGATTAAAAAAGAAAATTTATTGGTGTTAAAGATTGTTAAATTCATTAGTAATTGGGATTGAATAATGATGTCCATTGCGTTCGACTACCGCTTCCTTAGAGTCGAGTCTTATCAGTTGATATATTTCACTTTCACTTGCTTCTAAATCTTCTAACTTAAAAAAAGAACCGTTGATGGCATAGATTTTCTGAGCCGAAGAATTTAATTTATAATCAAACGTAATAGCATCAATAATAGAAACCAGTGAGGATTGAGGATGAAAAGAACTTTTCCTAACTAGTGACCAAGATTCCCCTGTTACACTTTGCCTCAGCGTGAGTGTGCTGATATCGTAATGAATATCTTTATATATGGTTTCATCATTCGAATAATAAGAGAGAGCGATCGGTAAATCTGCAATTCGTTCACCTATTTTAAGATGCTTTACTTTTTTAGTTAGTATGTTTTTTCCTTGAGTGTTTTTATCGGGAATTGGAGTTTGTGGTTGTATAAGGAAATACTCTCCTTGATTATTTTTCTCTGTTCCTATGAAATCAAAATAATAGTTATTTTTATGCAAAGAATTGATATTGCCTCTTAATTTAGTCCACAGGAGTGGATGTGAATTGGGGTTATTAGGATCTGATGATTGAGTTCCTGGAGCCTGATAAGGTTCCTCTCCTGCCCACTCCTCTAAATTAGTAAATCCATCATTATCGGAATCTTCGTTGAGGATATTGGGATTGGAGTAATCCAGATCATGATCAATAAGCCATTGATTAGGAACAGGTGGATAAAGTAACGTTACCTCTTCCTGGAGATCATGTAATATGCCTTTTCTACTATAATAAATTCTTGTAGAAAAAAGGTGTCCATCTTCTATACCCTTACTTGATAATTGAATTTTTAATAGATCTTCCATATCTTGTAGATGATATATTTTTCTATGTTGAGTACTACTATCCATGAAGAGGTCTTCCTTTTTTTTATCTAAAAAAACGATTTCTTTAAAAATACTTTTTCTTATGATGTTTAAAAAGAAGACAATCATGATACATCCAATGATAATAAGTAAGTAATAATATCTCCTTGTTTTCATGTGCTAAAATCTAACAAAGTTATTTTCATTGAAATTTTTAGTTTATCACCACCTAAAATTTTTTTTATAGAATCATTTTTTTCTTCTAATAAATGTTGTGGCCCAATTTTATTATTATTTTCTATTGTTATATTTTCTATAATAAGATAATAAGGACTTGCTAATATCCCGTTTAATATTTTTTGAAATGTTGATTCATTGATTCTAATTACTATTATTAGCGATCCTAATGTTTCAGCATTGATGAATTCTAATCTTTTGAAATCTTTTTTATAAGTGAACTCTTCGATTTGGTAATTTGGATATTCACAAAGATGGTCTGCTATCCAGAAAAGGTGAAATTCCTCTTTGCTATGTTGCAATAACTCTTCTGGTGAGTGAGTGGCCCCTTGTGGCTGAGAATTTCCTAAGTAAAAGGGAACTGGAAGTGTTACGAATCTTTTTTTTGCTTTCTCTTGGATCGCTATTATATCCCTCTGCCACTGATCTTCGAATTGTTCTTGAGATTCAAAAAGACGCTCTCTGGGCAAAATGATTTGGTAATTTTTAAACCATTGGCTTAGAAAATTTTCTATCAGCACATCTTCTTCGTGTGCTCTTTTAAGTTCATCAAGTCTAGATCTGCTCAATGATTTTTTGACCTTCTCTTCTTTTTTTAAAAGAATCTCATAGTTCTTTTCCGCTTTGGAGTAATCAACAACTGTTTTTATTGACCAACCGATGGCAAGAAGTAGTGCCACAGTATTCAAAAATGTCCTATTAAAAAACGTGTAACCTCTTAATTTGGATCGAGAAAAGTTCAACTCCCATTGCATTCAATGGGACTAGCACAATAATTCCTTATTTACAAACAAAATTGTTTAAATCTGATGATTTCTTAGGACTGCTATGCAATATCTTAGCGAGTTTTTTTGGGATTTATTATTTATTGAAAATTGTATTAGATTAATTGTCTCTTGACCCAAGCTATAGCCTCTTCTTGAGTTGTAATGGCATTTTCTAACTGGGCATCTTTAAGAGCATGTAAAATCTTTCCAAATTCTGGCCCTGGTGGGATTCCCAAGAGAATTAGGTCTCTACCAGTAACCAGTGGTTTTGGAACGAGAGGGATGTTGGCGAACTCTATTTTTTTCTGTAGGAGCAATTCATAATTGTCGAGCATTCCATGACTGGAAGCACAATCGACACGATGCAGCTCGAGTTCATCTTCAAAGGTAGGACGTGCCATCATCCTACGGAGTGTAGAAAGGCGCATTTTTGAAACATCTTTAAAGCTCATATGAAGGCGCACTGCAGGAATAACAGAATCAATAACTTTATTAGAAAAACGAAGTCGTTGAAGGATCCTCTCTGCCATTTTAGCCCCTACCTGATCATGGGCGTAGAAACGCATTTTTCCTTTTTCATCAACAGTGCGTGTAGATGGTTTCCCAATATCATGAAATAAAACCGAGAGGACAAGGGGAAGGGAGGCTTTTGGGGGAAGCAAGGAGAGCATGATTCGTGTATGTACAAAAACATCTCCCTCAGGGTGAAATTCTGGAGGTTGCTCACACCCTTTGAGATCCTCTATTTCTGGAAAAATCTGATTCAAAAGACCGCTCTGATCCAGGAGGTCAAATCCACGTACCCTATGGGGGCTAAGAAAAATCTTCTCTATTTCATCACGGATACGCTCCTCGCTCACAGCATGGATCTCAGGAGCAAGATCGCAAAGAGCTTCCCATGTGGCAGGATCGATCTCAAATGCTAATGTGGTCGCAAAACGAATAGCTCGCAAGAGGCGCAATTTGTCCTCTTGAAAACGTTCCTTAGGATGACCAATGGCACGAATGATTTTTAAGGAGAGGTCATGACCTCCTTCTACATAGTCTAGAATCTCTTTAGTAATGGGGTCATAGAAAAGTCCATTGATGGTGAAGTCACGTCGCTTAGCATCTTCTGTGGCATTTGTAAAAAGAACATGGTTAGGATGGCGCCCATCCGAGTAAGTGCCATCGTGGCGAAAGGTTGCTACTTGAATTTCAGTCTCCTCTTCTAAGACAATAATGACTCCAAATTGAGCTCCCACAGGAATCGTACGAGAAAAAATCTTTTGAATCGCTTCGGGTAAGGCATCGGTGGCGATATCGTAATCATGCGGCTCTACACCCAGCAACATATCACGCACACAGCCCCCAGCAAAATAGGCTTGGTAGCCATGATTACGGAGTTTTTGTAATACCTTGATAGCAGAAGAGGAATCAATAGGGGTGAGAGATGTTTTAGACACAGAGTTTCAAAAAAAAGTAACATTAACCTGGATGTTTTACACCAATCACCTACGTAGAGCGGGAAGCGAGGGTGGATGCTGCGCCCAAGCTCGAAGTCTTCCTAGGCCAGTAGGTACTCATGCAGCCGTCGTCAGACTTCATCGCTCGCCTTACCCTATCAGCCTTCGCGGCCTCCTTGTTATGATCAGTATCAAATATCTGGGCTATTTCGAATCATTCATACTAAATTTATTATGGCTTGTGGAAAGCTCATTGTTACTGCGTTAGTCTCGAATTATAATTGTAGCGGTAGAGGGACTCCTACAGCCCTGCGTCAAAATGCTCGCCTGCTTTGACTCGTCAGCCTTGGAAGCTCCCTCGTCACGATGATTAGGAATATCTGGGTTCATCAAATGGGGATTACAAGAAAGAGCGTTACTGCCACAACTGACGGTCCAAGCTACGATAGCTTAGTGCTTCAAGGAGATGATCTTTTTCTATTTCTTCAGATTCTGAGAGATCAGCAATCGTTCTGGCTACTTTTAAAATACGATCGTAGGCACGTGCACTAAAATTCAAATCGGTAATCGCTTTTTTGAAAATGGCATCTCCTTCCGTTGTGAGGTTACAATATTTGCGAAGTTCTCGAGGGTTCATCCGAGCATTACAGCGAGTCTTAGTAGATTCTGAAAAGCGCTCCTGCTGACGTTTTCGTGCTTTTATGATGCGATCACGAATTTGAAAGGAGGATTCAGCAAGTTCTTTCCCAACGAGCTCTTGGTATTCAATAGCGGGAGCCTCTACATGAAGATCAATACGATCGAGTAGGGGGCCAGAAATGCGTTGGCGGTAGCGTTCACGTTGAGGAGGTGTGCAGCGGCATTCACGTTTCAAATCACCATAGTAGCCGCAGGGACAGGGATTCATAGCTGCAACAAGCATGAACATAGCAGGAAAAGTCATTGTTCCTGCTGCTCGTGAAATGGTGACTTTTCCATCTTCGAGAGGCTGGCGTAATACTTCGAGTGTGGAGCGTTGAAACTCTGGAAGCTCATCCAAGAATAGAACACCATGATGAGCAATACTGATTTCTCCTGGAGTAATTGCTGCAGACCCCCCTAACAGACCGACATTAGAAATAGTATGATGAGGATCCCGAAAGGGTCGTTGGCTAATCATAGGCTTTCCATGATCAAGAAGACCACAAACACTATGTATTTTTGTGCTTTCCAATGCCTCTTCTAAGGAGAGGGGAGGCATGATAGAGGGGATGCGTCGTGCTAGCATCGATTTTCCTGATCCAGGGGGACCAATAAGAAGAATGTTATGCCCCCCTGCTACTGCGACTTCGACTGCTCGCTTGACCTGGTGTTGGCCTTTCACCTCGCTAAAATCTACTTCAAAGGTGAGCTGTTCTGCGAGCAAGGCATCATGATTTTCTTCTTCAGCGGCAAGTTCTTGTTGCATCGAAAGAAATTCATAAGCTTCACGCAAGGTTCGAATGCCATAGACCTCGATTCCTTCTACTACAGCAGCCTCTCGGGTGTTGGCAATAGGAAGAAGAACCGCTTTTTTTCCCCGTGCTCGTGCCTCTAGAGTAAGAGGAAGAGCTCCCTTGATAGCTCGAACCTCCCCTGTCAATGCCAGTTCTCCCGCAATGTAACAATGATGGAGACGGGGCAGTGTTGCTTGATTGGCAAGTGCAATCATTCCTAAGGCAATAGGGAGATCAAAATTAGGGCCCTGTTTTTTAATATCAGCAGGAGCTAAATTAACGGTCGTACGGGTGCGAGGCCACTTGTAGCCGCTGTTGCTAATTGCTGCAATCACTCGATCTTTGCTTTCTCGTACGATCGCATCAGGAAGTCCCACAACAATAATGGAAGGTTCTCCTGATCCTCCTGTATGAATTTCAATCTCTACTTCGGTAGCATCAATTCCAATAACAGCAGCAGAGAAGAGTTTGGTAAGCATCAGGTTGGAACTATCAGAAAGCTTCTTTGAAGTCAAAAGCTAAAACTTTTTAATGAACATACAAGTGATTCTTGTGTCCAAAGAGAGATGTTCATTCCCCCCAAGAAGCCGATCGTTCAACGTTCCCTCAGTTACACTACTCCAGCATCTCTTAGAGATCTTCTTAATGACTCAAGAGAGCAATCCTCTGAGGATATTTTCTTATTAGATTATTGTGAAGAGCTATCACCTTTCCAAAAAAGAACTCTTCTGATTGGTGATACAGCCCTAGGTTCCGATTGGGAGAGCTTTGGAGCTCCCCCCTTGTTTAATCCCTGCAAGCTTTTGCACATGAATATTGCTTTAAAAGTCTAAAATCTTTTCTAAAAAACATGAACGTCAGGCCCCGACTAACTGTCTAATGCCGTTAGAAACATCAACTTCTTAAAACCATCATTTATGAATTATTCCTCTGAAAATACTGATCCAAGTTTACAAAAATATCTTCAAGAAATTTCATGTTATCCGCTTATCTCGGTTCAACGAGAGGTAGAGCTTGCACTATTAATTAAGGAGGGTGACAAAGCCGCCTTTGCAGAGATGGTTCGTTCCAACCTACGGCTCGTGGTGAAGATTGCACGAGAATTCTCTAATTTCGGGTTACCTCTTCTCGATCTTATTTCAGAAGGAAATATTGGTTTAATGAAAGCGGTGAAACGTTTTGATCCAGCAAAAGGGGGTAAGTTAAGCACCTACGGATCATGGTGGATCAGACAATCGATTAAACGAGCTTTAGCTAACCAAAGCAAAACGATACGTCTCCCCATTCATCTTGTCGATAAGCTAGCAAAGATTCGTCGTGTAGGTGATAGCCTTGCTGAAGCCTTGGGGCGCGAGGCAACTCATGAGGAGATTGCTGAGGAGGTCGGAATGCTTCCCTCGAAGGTGGCTCAGTTAAAAATGTCAGCGGTACGTCCTACCTCCTTGGATGCCCCTTTAAGTGATGATGGAACTACAGAGCTTTCGGAAATCGTGAGTGATGAAATGGCTTTCAATCCTTTTGAACAGCTGAATGAAAAAGATATGCAGGGAGAGTTAGTCGAGATTCTCGGTCAACTTGATGAGCGTGAACGTGCGATTCTTAACAGCCGATTTGGTCTCGATGGCTCCGAGCCGATCACCCTCGAGGAAGTTGGTGTAAAAATGGGAGTGACTCGTGAACGCATTCGTCAACTTCAAAATGCAGCTCTCTCCAAAATGCGTCGTGCTTTTCAAGGAGGCAATAAGATGAGCCTTCCTCTTGGATTGCCAGCACTGGCATAACCCGAATTTGCATACCGATCATCTGTAGCAGCTGGGAAGTCAGATGGATGTTGCGTTAGACTCACATTTTGATTTGGGCAGTATGTACACATACAGCCCTGCATCAAAATGCTCGTCTGCCTTACCCCATCAGCCTTCGCGGCCTCCTCGTCACGATCAGTATGAAACATCCGGGTTAATCAGAAAGATTTTCCTGATTCTTTACAGATTTAGTATGAAAAACTGAGGTCAACTTGTAAGATTCTCAAATGCTTTTTATTCTACCAACACCTATTGGCAATCTTGGGGATCTCTCCCATCGTGTAGAAGCTGTCCTTGCTTCCTGTGATCTTGTTCTTGCTGAGGATACACGCCGTGCAGAGCAGCTACTCAGTCATCTTGGAGTACGAAAAAAAATAGTTAGCTTCCAGGAGCATAACGAAGAGCAACGTCTTCCCTTCATCATGGATGTGCTGCATGCAGGCAAAGAGGTAGCGCTCCTGACCGATGCTGGAACCCCCTCTATTAGTGACCCAGGATTTCGGCTGGTAAGAGCCTGTATCAATGAAAAAATTTCGTATACTGTCCTTCCTGGTCCATCAGCAGTGACAACGGCACTTGTCGGAAGTGGTTTGCCTCCAGTTCCCTTTTACTTTGGAGGTTTTCTTCCTAACTCTGCATCGAAGCGACGATCAGAAATAAAAGCACTTTTAGAGCGTGGTATTACCTCTCTTTATTTTGAATCTCCCCATCGTCTCCCAGCCTGCTTAAAGGATTTTACTACATTATTACCCGAGGCACGGCTCTGTGTTGCAAGAGAATTGAGTAAAAAATTTGAAGAGTATGTTCATGGAACACCCCAGGAGGTACTGATTCATTTTTCCTCAAAAGCCGTCAAAGGAGAAATTACTTTGGTGGTTCATCCCTATCCTGTTTCAGCAAAAAAAACCGAAGACTATTCGGAAAAGATCCCCATCTTACGGAATTTGGCATAGCGCTCCTCGAGAAGATCAGGAAGTGATTTTTTTTCCAATTCTTCTAAAGCTTCGATGATTGCATGTCTCACTGCTGTTGCTGCCATAGAAGCATTATGATGAGCTCCGCCAAGCGGCTCTGGAACGATTCCATCAATGAGTTTTAGATCAGTGAGGTCTTGAGCTGTTAGTTTTAGTGCTGCAGCTGCTTCTGGGGCATGTTTGCGGTGTTTCCATAAAATGGCAGCACATCCTTCAGGACTGATGACTGAGTAGTAGGCATTTTCTAACATGAGGGATTTATCTGAAACACCTATTCCCAAGGCTCCCCCAGAGCCCCCTTCACCTAGAATAACAGAAATAATCGGAACTTTTAGCAGCATCATTTCACGAAGATTCACGGCAATAGATTCAGCAATGTGACGCTCTTCAGCACCAATCCCAGGATAGGCTCCGGGTGTGTCGATAAAGGTAATCACCGGGAGAGAAAACTTTTCAGCAAGTCGCATCAATCGTAATGCCTTTCTATAGCCTTCAGGATGAGGACTTCCAAAATTACGAAGGACATTTTCTTTCACGTTACGTCCCTTCTGTTGCATAATGATCACACACCGATATTTGCCAATTCGAGCAATACCAGCGGGCATCGCTTTATCATCTCCAAAACAACGATCACCATGCAACTCTACAAAATCGGTAAAACATCGTTCCAAATAATCAAGGGCATAGGGGCGGGAGGGGTGACGTGCAATTTGGACACGCTGCCAAGGAGTGAGGTTTTTATAGAGGTCAACCCTCATAAGTTCGAGTTTTTCCTGCATCACAGAAATGCGATGGGTATCCTCAGGGGTACGAGAAATTAAATCATCAAGACATTTTTCAAGCTCGAGTAGGGGTTGTTCAAAATCAAGGGGTAGTGGAGTCATAAAGAAGGTAAGATAACGAATTCATCCGAATATTTCACACTAAATCTAATGTGGCTTGTAGAAAGCTCTATGGCTACTGCATTGGTTTTGAAATGGGATTGGCATAAGAGCCCGGCATCACCATTCTTCGCCCACCTTGTGCTAATGAGCGTTGCATAGCACCACATGACGCTTCGGTACAAAGTATTCGGATTAGTCATCATCATGTAACTGGCAACATTGTTAAGTTTACAGTCTATTAAATTGAAAAGGGGACGTGATCAGCAGATGTTTTTTCTATTAGCAAAATCCAATCGGAATCACATTCTAGAGGCATTCTGGAAGATTTCAATCGGATGATTACTACTAAAAATTTAATCGATCGTGACTGATGTCTCCTTGGTAACAAAAGGAAAAAGTTCTATTAAATCTTCTCTTGAGAGAACAAAGCCAGGAGGCATCGCAGGGGTCGTTGCTGTCACATCAGCAGTAGCAACAGTGTTGGTGCTGGTATTGGGGGATGGTGCTATGGTAGTAGGAGCTGGAGTTATTGGAGTAGCTTGAGCTGCAACGATATTTCCGCTAGAACGTAAAAGAATAATACGCTCACTATCAGGATATTTTTTATCACCAAAAGCCGTTCGTTTGTTTCCTGAGGTAGCAATTCGGTCAACAATCGTTGTCGTTTGAGGAGGTTTTTTTTGACTTCCTTTAGGAGGAAAGGAGAGTAAAGAATAGCTTTTTAAAAACTGATCATGGTTTTTCAGAATCACTATTCCTAAGGGACGATCGATTTCGAGACTTGTGCTCAGTTGAGGTACGAATAGGACCTGTCCAATTTGAAGGTTAATATTGGGGAGATGATTAAGGCGTTGGATTAATTCAGGGTTAGATTTTTGTTTGCGTGCAATTCGATCCAAGGAATCCCCTTTGACCACTGTATAGTTTTCTTGAGCCTCCGTTGGAGGTGAGGAGAGTAGCTCCATATTAGCTTTTCCAAGAAAAGCGAGGGCCTCTTTTTTTCTTGGTGTAT
>WBXG01000053.1 GCA_008932965.1 Verrucomicrobiota bacterium | reverse complement strand
TTTTAGAACTACGTCCTGCCACAGAAGGTTTTGCAGGTATCCCACAAGAAACACGTCTCCTTTTTTCTAATTTAAGTAAGATTCCTTCAGTTCATCTTGAAGGACTGCTGCAAGGCCCCACTCACAAAATAGCTAAAGGAATAAAACAATCAGGAATTGGAGGATTTTGGGTGCGTTTACTAAAACCAGCAGCACGTTATGCCAAATATTCTAATGTTATCATTTCGATGAAGGAACGGCCTTATTTGACACTACTGGAGAAATGGATGGACTGGTTCGATAAACGCTCAGAAGCCATGGCTCTGCAACTTTCGCTCTTCACAAATATCGGAAAAATTAAGTTAACTTCTTTCGATCCATCCTCCTTTGAAGATTTTATATGGCGCTCCTTTTTTGCAAAGACACTACCTCCGGTAGAGTTTGATACTATCACGCGCGCACCTCATCGTATTTGCTCGGTTTCGTGGTTCACGTTGCATATGGCAGGGCTCGGTTCACTCAATTGGAGCTTTTCACCAAAATATCCAAAAATAGCAACACAAGATATTGATATCTTTATTGCGCAAACTCCTTATCCAGCACGCATCAGTAAAAATACTAAATTCGTCGTTCGTTATCATGATGCGATTCCCATTTTCATGCCGCACACTATCAATGACGTTTCTAGTCATCAGGCAACGCACATTCATGCTTTGGTTAGCAATGTCAAATCAAAAGCCTGGTTTGCTTGCGTTTCAGAATCATCACGGCAAGATTTATTAAGACTTTTCCCGAAAATAGCCGATCGCGTCGTCACGATCCACAATAGCGTCTCGCATCATTATTTTAAAGAGACGACCTCTTTTGAACGGGTGCGTGGAATTATTCGTTCTAGAATTTATGGCTTTGACCCAGAAGCCAAGGGATTAGGAGTTTCTCCTGAGTTTTTAAATTTGCGTGAGCAAGAAAATTTCTTCAAACGGCATCTTTTTGATAAAGAGTTTCAATACCTTCTTGTGGTCTCTACCATTGAACCGCGCAAAAATCATACGCGTGTGTTAGCTGCTTGGGAAATTCTCAAAGAAGAAATTAATCCAAATATAAAATTAGTCATCGTTGGCACCTTAGGTTGGGGTTATACCGCCATCGTTAAAACGCTCAAAACATGGATCGATCGGGGTGAGCTTTTTATGTTGAATTCTGTCCCAGCTCCCGATCTACGTGTTCTCTATAGTCATGCAGCAGCAACCGTCTGTCCCAGCCTCTTTGAAGGCTTTGACTTTTCAGGAGTCGAAGCCATGATGTCAGGTGGAATAGCCATAGCCTCTGATATTCCCGTTCACCGCGAAATCTATGAACGAGCAGCAGAATATTTTAATCCTTACTCAACAATGAGCCTTGTGCATGCTCTCAAAAAAGTCCTCTACGCACCCAACGCACAGGAAGTCCAAGCGGAACTCAAAAAACAAGGAGATGAAGTCTCCTCTCGCTACTCTCAAGAGGAAATATTGCCTCAATGGGAAGCATTTTTAAAAAGAGTTATTCATGCAAATGATTAAAAAATATTTCCTCAATGTTATAAATAAATTATTTAAATTAATATAAAAATGATCATTGACGCTTTTCCGTTTTTTAATGAATTAGATACATTAGAAATTAGACTAAAAGAACTCTGGAATATCGTAGATAAATTTGTTCTTGTCGAATGTGCCAAAACTTTTGCCGGAATAAAAAAACCTTTTTATTTTGATGAAAACAAAGAAAGGTTTTCTGCATTTCTATCTAAAATTCATCATTTTAAGGTAATGAATCTACCTCCACTTATTTCAGATACGGAAAAAAATCGACAATGGCTTGAAATTTATCATAAGAATCAAATCATGCCTGCATTATTAGAGTTAGAATTATCTAATGATGACCTTGTTATCATTTCTGATGTTGATGAAATACCAAAAAACAGTGTTGTTCAAGAAGTATCAAAAAGTTGTATAGAAGATGAAATATACCTTTTTCAACAGGATATCAGAAAGTTTTTTATTGAAGGTAATACTTCAGATAAAAAATATAAATGGCTCGGTTCTATTGCAATTCGTTATAATATCTTTGGAAAATATTTCCCAGTAGAACTAAGAAATAATATTGCAGGGGCAGGGAGAAAATATTGCAATTTAGATAAAAGTAATGAATTAATAAACTCACAAAAAATTGTTAATCCAGGAAGAAGATATGACATCAGTCCTTTTTATAAAAATCAAAAAGTAATATTACTTGAGAATGCAGGTTGGCATTTAACCTATTTTGGAGGAAAAAAGTGTGTTGAATATAAAGTTGCTAATTTTACTCATGGAGCCAGTAAAAATAGTTCTAATTCAAATGATGCAAAACCATTAGCGATTACACGAGAAAATCAAATATCAAGTTTAAAGCCCTATAATGATCAACTTCACAAACAACTTTTAGATATCATTACTAATGAGTTAAATTCAAATATTCCTTCTCCTGTACTGAAGGATCTACCCTCTTATTACCATCTTTTTCGCTTTTCCCATTCTGGTCTAATTACAAAAGAAGAAGTTATTTGGTGCTACCGTACTATTCTCGGCAGGGAACCTGAGTCCGAGGAAGTCATTGATCAAAATATGCAAGTTGAAAATTTTGAACAATTACGAACTGCTTTTTTAAAATCACTAGAATTTAAATCTCTATTAAAAAAACTAGAGGAAAAAAATGAAGCTAATAAAATAAAAATAACTAACGAAATTAATGTTATGATTACTCGAGAGGAAGTTATTTGGTGCTACAGAACGATTTTTGGTAGGGTTCCAGAATCAGAGAAAGTCATTTCTGAAAAAATGAAACTAGAAAATTTTGAACAATTACGAACTGCTTTTTTAAAATCACTAGAATTTAAATCTCTATTAAAAAAACTAGAGGAAAAATGAAACTAATAAAATAAAAATAACTAATAAAATTAATATTATGATTACTCGGGAGGAAGTTATTTGGTGCTACAGAACGATTCTTGGTAGGATTCCAGAATCAGAAGAAGTCATTGCTGGGAAGATGAAATTAGAAAACTTTGATCAACTGAGGAAAATATTCCTAGATTCAAAAGAGTTTAAAAGTAAATTTAATATCCAAGAAAGAAATACCTATCTTCCACTAACATTGCCAAAAAATAATATTTTAATGGGGTGTAGTGAAGAAGAGCTTCAAGCGTGTATTAGAAAAATCAAAGAGGCTTGGACTCATCTAGGCATTATTGGACCTCACTTTTCTGTACTCACCAATAAAAATTTTCTTCCCGAAAACTTAAATAATTACGAAGAAGACTTTTGGAAATCTGGTGAAGGCGAAGCATCTCATTTAGAAACGATTCTTAAAAATTATTCCTTGGAGGATTTATCCTCTAAAAAGATTGTGGAATATGGATGTGGTGTAGGACGTGTGACGATGGGGCTTGCTAGTCTTTTTGCTCAGGTGGATGCTTATGATATTTCTGAAGGACATTTAGAAATCGCAAAACAAAAAGCAGTCGAAAAAGGATATTCTCAATGTCATTTCCATCTTTGTTCTGATGATTTGTTGGAACCATTAGAAAAGTGTCATTGCTTTTACTCTAGGATTGTCTTACAACATAATCCTCCTCCCCTCATACGTCATCTTATTAAAATGGCCTTAGCCTCTCTCCTTCCTGGAGGAATAGCCATTTTTCAAGTGCCTACCTATATCAAAGACTATTCTTTTAATACAAAAGAATGGATTGCAAAAGACCATCCGCTTGATATGCAGATGCACGCTCTCCCACAATCTCTTATTTTTTCTCTTATTGCTGATGCGCAATGTCAACTATTAGAAGTACGTGAAGATGGATCAACTGGTGATCCTGCCCGTTATCTCTCCAATACTTTTATTATTAAAAAATAAGTTAATATAAACATTAAAATGGTTACAAGAGAAGAAATAGTTTGGTGCTATCGAGCAATCCTCGGAAGAGTTCCAGAATCTGAAGAAGTAATAACGCAAAAGCTACAGTTAGAAAATTTTAACCAATTGAGAAAAATATTTTTGAACTCAAGTGAGTTTAAGAATCAAAATGGATTTGGTTTTACTAACTCAAAATGGGTTGCTGTCGATATCTTAGATTGTTATACACAATGGATTGATTTGTCTGATAACTATGTCTCGAAAGGATGTTTGAATAATTCATGGGAACCTAGTGAAACAGATTATTTTATTTCGAAGTTAGAAGATCAAAGTATTGTTTTTGATATTGGCGCTAATATAGGTTGGTTTACGTTAGTAGCAGCTAAGCACATTGGAGATGAAGGTGCTATTTATGCTTTTGAGCCTCGACCAGAAACAGCAAAGATGCTTAAACGCACTTTGACTCATAATAAGTTGGATGATCGCGTTCATCTCTGGAACTATGCTCTATTAGATAAATGGGAGGAATTAAATCTCTACTCAGGATTTCATACTGATAATCCAGGGGGATCTTTTGTTTTTAAAGGAGAAATCCCCTCTTCAAATCAAGAAGCTATTAAAGTCAAAGCGGCACCACTGGATGAACTTCTACCAAATATTTTTCCTGATATTATAAAAATTGATGTAGAGGGTGCAGAACCTTTAGTCTTCAAAGGTGCTAAAATTTTATTTAAAGTTAAAAAACCACCTATCTTATCGGAGTTGCATCCTTCGCAGCTAATGAAAGTATCTAATGCAACATCATATCAATATATTGACCAAATGAAATCCTATGGATATTCATGCTACCTTCTTGAAAACGGCCAACCTACTCAAAAAATTAATGATTATCCAGCTGTTAAAAAAGATCTTCTAAGTGTTGTTTTTGAATGAAATAAGACACTTATTTTGATAAATAAATAAAAATGAATCCAAACAACCCTATTATCCCTTTACTCCCACACATGGAACGAGAAGGAATAGATCTCCTTAAAGAATCTCTTCAAAAAACAAAAGTTTATCTTGAATATGGATCTGGAGGCAGCACTCTCTTTGCAGCGGAGTGTGGTGTTTCAACAATCCATTCGATTGACTCCGACCTTCATTTTTTACAGGCAGTTCAACAAAAAACCCAGGAGCTCTATCCGAAAATTGATCTTAAGATTTACTATTCAAATATTGGCCCAACAAAAGAATGGGGCCACCCAGCAGATCATTCACTAATGAAGAATTGGCCTAACTACTGTATAACAGCTTGGAAAGAAATGTTAGCTTCATCAGAATTGCCTGATCTGATTCTCATCGATGGGCGATTTCGCGCTGCTAGTTTTTTAGCAAGTTTAATTTTTTCAAAATTGGGAACTATTATCTTGTTTGATGACTATTATGATCGCCCTCACTATCACTTGGTAGAAAAACATCTTAAAGTAACTAAGAAAGCTGGAAGAATGGCAGCGTTTATAGTCGATACTTCTTTTTCTAAACAACAAGTTATTTTAGACCTTATGCCATATTCTACTGATCCTAGCTAGCCTAAAAATACGCTAATGTTTACTCAAGAGCTCCTCGAAGAAAATGAACCCATCTTAAAGTTAATTGCCGATACGCTGGTTCGTGATCCACATTACTCCATTGATCTTTTAGATATCACCGCGCGTCGGCTTTTATTGCTCAAGTACCGCCAGGAACGTAATAATGCTAAAAACATCACTGATGCTGTTGAAAAGGCCACTGGGGCTCTTTGGTGTTCTGACAATGACCCGGAAGATCTGGTCGCTTTAGCCCATCTCTTAGCAAACGAAGAATATCTTGAAGAAGCGATAGGTTATCTAGAAAAGCCACTGGAGCTTTTTCCCAATAATGGAAATTATCATCGCTTTAAAACGAGTCTACTCGAACGTCAACATCGGTTTAAGGAAGCGTTACTATCGATGAAAAGAACAAGGCAATTGCTTCCTGAAGTGGAAGAGTTGCGAGCAGATCAAAAAAGGATTCAAGAACGACTCCTTGAGCAGCTCTCTTATACTCGCAAGCATGCTCCTGAATTACAGCAACGCATTGAGGCTGCTCGTGAGATAATCTCTTTTAAAAAGGAATTGGAAGTAGATAATAATGATAAAGCATCCCCCTCTCCTCAACCTGCCGGTTTTACAGAACTCCTTGAAGATCAAATAGTACTCGTTGGCTTGTTAGCAGAACGCGAAGGCCCAGAAGATCCTCATAAGCTTACAGAAGCCATCTCGGCGCTCGATCAGATTATCGCAAAAGAACCAGAATGCTCTGTTCATTACCATACTCGAATAGCTCTATTACTACGTTTAAAGAAGTATCGCAGTGCTCTTCGAACAGCTGCTAAAGTTTACCAGCTTGATTTCAATCCTCAAAAATTTCTTTCTAAACTCTTATTGAGGTATTCAAATAAAAAACAGAAACAACGCTTTTGAGAACTATTCTCTATAAAGTAACAGAGAGCGCTTTTACAACTTGCACATTTAAGAAAACCCAGTTTCAATGTGCGCTTAAAATTCGTTTCTAATCTTATTCCTAATTTTTTGATTTATGGAGTCTATTGTTTTTCGTTGTCTTAGATCCACTGCTATTGCAGGGGTTATGTATTTTTCGGTAGGATTATTAGGTCTATCTCCAACACAATGCCTTCTGGCGGCTCTGATTCCACTTTTTTTGGGATGCCTTGATGTCATGCTCTCATTTTCTTACATTCTAACAGGATGTATCTTTGTCATAGCTATCTTATTTCATGTTGCATTTCCCATTGTAAAAGAGACAAAAGTGTTCCATGACCTCACATCGGAATTTCAAATACCAATACAAAAATAGGTTCCATTCCATAGGTTCCATTCCTTGCTTTAAAAAAGAATGCGTTCGGGCACTATAGTCAAATTACTTTGAAAATATGTGAAAGAATTCAGGATTTTTTAGAAAAAGCAAGGCCAGACAAAGCGCTATCCAAAGATAACGTGACGTGATGAGAACGAAGCTATTCCTTGAAAATAACAAGTCTATTTTTTGCAATTTCAAAGCAATTTGGCTAGAGCGTTTTAAAAAGAGTTATAGCCGATGTAGTGCCAGGAATGAGGAGCGGAGACCCGCAGTGTAGCCAGCGATACTCGAGGACGCGATCCCCTCTTTCGCGGGGATGACGTTCGGAGTGACGACGCAATACGCGGCTATAACTCTTTTTAAAATGCTCTATACGTAACAGGCTCTAATTAAAACGCATCATCAACGCTCTCATCCTCACTAACAAAGAACTTTCTGCAGCATCATGAAAGTCATGTTGTCGCATGGCTAGGGCAGAGAGAACGGGATAGACAAAATGATATCCAAAGGCATTTTGTTCCTCGGCAAGATGTATGAGTAACTTTGCCTGTTCCACCTCGGTAGTATGCTGCTCTGATGAAGTTGAACTCTCATGCCAAAACGACTTATTAACTCGAACAAGAATAGGAAGACGATGTTTCATCCGCAGCGAAGCAATTTCCTCTCGATGAATGATTCCATTCTCTGCACAAATCATTAAAAAATCGATCCCATCAGGAATCATGGAGGTTGGACCTTCATATCCTACGACTTGACCATGTTCGTGAATGTACTCAATTCCCTTAGCCAAGACAGAAGGGTAAACAACCTCATTATTTTTAGGAACAACCAGTAGAAAAATATCTGGTGCAATTTTCAAACTGATCTCTTGAAGTTTTGAAAGGAGTGCAGATGCTGTTGGATATCGTGTCAGATTTAGGGTCGCCTCAAATTTACAATGAGGATTCGTTGACGCTATTTCTTTACGAAGAAAACAAAATGTGTCTACTTGTTCCATGCTAAGAGTGGCCTCATCAGAAACAGGTAGCAGACCTAGCACGCAGGAAGGCTGAAAAGAACTCACCGCGCGAGCAAGGCCCTTCATTTTTTTAGATGAATGTTCTGATGATTCACCATCATGATGAAAAAGGGAAACGACACGATTAAAAATCACCTTCCAGTCAGCAGGACGTGGATGCATCGGCACTGAAGAAGGGTCACTCGGAGGAATTGTATCAGCTAAAGCAAAAGAGGTATGAAGCAGTTGAAAAAAACAACAGAGCACCATCATGAATTGGTATTTTTTCTTCATAATCTTGAAATTAATAATTCTCGTTGAGAGATCAATTCTTTGGGCACATCAGGATAGAGCTTCATGAAAAATTCTTCTTGAAGAATAAGCTCTTGTTTCCATTCTGCAGGATCAATTTTTTGCAATGCTGCAAACCGTTCGGCTGTCATCCCACCAGCAATGCCATCCATATTCATATCTTCATAACTAGGCATCCATCCAATCGGAGTCTCCAGTGCACTGGCACTCCCTTGGCAACGTTCTACGATCCATTGCAAGACGCGCATATTTTCACCAAAACCAGGCCAGAGAAAATTCCCTTCATCATCCTTGCGAAACCAATTGACATGAAAAATAGAGGGCAACTCTTTAATCTGATATTGCATTTGCAACCAGCGATCAAAATATTTCCCCATATTATAACCACAAAACGGCAACATAGCCATAGGGTCTCTGCGAACCTGGCCTAATCCACCGGCTGCAGCAGCTGTCATTTCAGACCCTGCTGTAGCTCCCATATAGACTCCATGAATCCAATCAAATGCTTGAAATACTAGTGGCATTGTATTGGCTCGCCGACCTCCAAAAATAATAGCACTAATGGGCACCCCTTCTGGCCAATAGACTTCCTCGGCCAATGCAGAATTATTTTTCATAGGAGCTGTAAAACGACTGTTGGGATGGGCCGCTTTTTCAGCACTCAAAGGGTCCCATAAATCACCTTTCCAATCGATTAGTCCTAAAGGAGGGGCGTTATCTTTTCCCTCCCACCAGAGATCTCCATCTGGAGTACGTGCGACATTAGTAAAAATAGTATCTTTTTTTATCATAGACATTGCATTCCAATTGGAACTCTCATTGGTTCCTGGAACAACCCCAAAATACCCTGCTTCAGGATTGATAGCATAGAGCCTTCCATCCTCTCCTGGTCTCATCCAAGCAATGTCATCACCAATGGTAGTTACCTTCCAGCCTTCAAAGTTTGCAGGGGGAATCATCATTGCGAAATTTGTTTTTCCACAGGATGAAGGAAAAGCCGCTGCCACATATGTCTTTTTTCCTTGAGGGTCTTCCAAACAGAGGAGCAACATATGTTCAGCTAGCCATCCCTCCCTGCGTCCTAAGTCGGATCCAATACGCAAAGCCAGGCATTTTTTTCCTAAAAGGACATTTCCCCCATACCCAGAACCGACAGAAATAATCGTGTTGTCTTGTGGAAAGTGACAAATAAAACGCCTTTCAGGATTACAATCAAGCAATGCATGAATACCTCGATTAAAATTTGAACTATCCCCCAAATGATTCCAAGCCACCTTCCCCATACGTGTCATGATTCTCATATTGAGGACCACATAAATAGAATCTGTAATTTCCACCCCTACCCTGGTCATCGAAGAACCTATAGGACCCATAAGATACGTAATCACATAAAGAGTGCGACCCTTCATCGAACCACGAAGTATCTCCTCAAGCTTAGAATACATTTCTTGCGGTTCAGCCCAGTTATTTGTGGGGCCTGCCTCCTCCTTGCGCTCTGAGCAAATAAAGGTCTTCTGTTCCACTCGTGCAACATCATTAGGGTTCGAGTGATGGTAGTAGCAGCCAGGCCACTTTTTTTGATCCAGCTTTATAAGCACTCCTTGAGCAACAGCCCGTTCATTCAAATACTCTTTTTCTTCTTCACTTCCATCACACCAGAAAACACAATCTGGTAGTGTCAGTAATGCAACTTGTTGAACCCACTCCTTGAGGCTTTTATTAGAAGGAACGTTTTGCCCAAATAAGAGAATCTGATCCAAACTTTTGGAGCCGTTCTTTTTTCGCAGCGAGTGCCTTTCTACATTTTTTTCAAAAGAAGGTTTATTTTGAATCATAGAGCAGTGTTATGGAAACAGAAGTAGGAGTCTAGCCCGGATATTGTAGACCGATCTACTACGAAATCTGGGCTTGCCCAGATATTGTAGACCGATCCAGTGGAAAAAGAAGCGAAGGCTGTTTTATATTTTCTTAGAAAATAAAATTAGCCTTACCTAATATCATTTGCTACTCTAAGCAAATGTCTCTTTTTTCATTTTTTAAAAAAAATTGTTTTCAATCCAATACAATTTTAAATGAAGAGAGCATTCCTCAATCACATCGATCGATACCAGTTCCAGCACATTTTAGTTTTTGGAAAAAACTTTTTGCCTTTAGCGGCCCAGGATTTCTCATTGCAGTTGGGTATATGGACCCTGGAAATTGGGCTACTGATCTAGCAGCTGGCTCTCAGTTTAATTACTCGCTGCTCTGTGTCATTTTTATTTCTAATATCATGGCAATGCTGTTGCAGACTCTGTCGCTCAAATTAGGTATTGTTACCGAGCGCAATCTTGCACAGATGTGTCGCGCTCATTACAGCCCTAGTGTGAATTTCCTACTGTGGGTTCTCTGCGAATTAGCAATTACTGCATGTGATTTGGCAGAAATTATTGGATCTGCCATTGCCCTGAATCTTCTTTTTCATATTCCTATCATGTGGGGAGTCTGTATTACGGCACTCGATGTCTTTGCACTACTTTTTCTCCAACAAAAAGGATTTCGTTATTTAGAAGCACTCATCATTACCTTGATTGGGGTTATTGGCATCTGCTTTGGTCTTGAAATTTTATTTTCACATCCCAGTGGGATGGCTATTGCAGCTGGATTTGTACCTCATCTTAACATTATAACCCACCCAGGAATGCTCTATATAGCGATAGGAATTTTAGGGGCAACCGTGATGCCTCACAATCTCTACCTACACTCCTCCATTGTACAAACTCGCTCCTATCCATTAACCGAAATAGGAAAAAAAGAGGCGATTCGTTTTGCAAGTATTGATTCTAACATAGCACTCTCGTTGGCCATGCTCATCAACGCTGCTATTCTCATTGTGGCAGCAGCAACATTTTTTAAAGGGGGACGCAATGATGTTGCCGAAATTGAAGATGCTTATAAGCTTCTCTCTCCCATGCTTGGGGTAACCGGAGCCAGCACCCTCTTTGCCATTGCACTTCTCGCTGCAGGTCAAAACAGTACTCTTACAGGGACTATGGCAGGCCAGATTGTCATGGAAGGGTTTTTACAACTCAAAATGAAACCCTGGGTACGACGTCTTGCAACTCGGTCTTTAGCTTTGATTCCAACTATTATTGTCGTTTGGTTTATGGGCGATCGCGGAATGAATCAACTTCTCCTAGCAAGTCAGGTTGTTCTTAGCATGCAACTCAGTTTTGCCGTTATTCCGCTGGTTAGCTTTACCAATAATGCCAAGAAAATGGGGGAGTTCGTCAACTCTTCGTATATGAAAATAGCAGCATGGAGTGTTGCTGGAATAATTCTTGCACTCAATGCATGGCTTTTGATTTTGACTCTGAAATCGTGGCTTTAGCCAGAATATTACAATGAGTTTTTCAGAAAATAACACTCCTCTCCTAATTCCAAAGCAATGGAGGGATTATGAGCTCCTAGATTCGGGTGATGGGATGAAACGAGAGCGATGGGGAAATCAGATTTTGATTCGTCCTGAAGTTGCGGCTTACTGGGCACGGCGTCATCCTGCTGCGTGGGATGATTGGAATGGTTGGTTTGAACCGACCTCCAGCACTCACCACGGTCATTGGAAATGGAAGATTTCTCCTCTCAAACCATGGAGAATTCAGTATGACCACCTCCATTTTCTCATTCGTCCAACGAGTTCCAAACAGGTTGGTCTCTTTCCTGAACAATCACCTAATTGGGATTGGTGCATCCAAAAAATAAAAGCTGCCCAACGACCTATTAAGGTACTCAATCTTTTTGGTTACTCTGGTGCTGCCTCCATCGCTGCGGCATCAGCGGGAGCCTCTGTTTGCCATGTTGATGCCTCTAAAGCAATGGTAGGATGGTGTGCCGAAAATACCAAAATCTCTCATCTCTACGATGAGAAAGAAAAACCACCCATTCGTTTTATTGTCGATGATTGCTACA
>WBXG01000052.1 GCA_008932965.1 Verrucomicrobiota bacterium | reverse complement strand
TTCCTCGCGCTAACGCGGGAAACAAATTCAGGCACTATTAAATAACCCCTTGTTTTGACAAAGCAAAACAAGTGTTATTTTAATGGTCCGTTTAAAACTCGATTTCTATCGACAGAAAACGCACAATTCAGTTTTTGCTTTTTTCTAAATCTGTAAATTTACTAACAGAATTTTCTGTTAGCTTTTAGTTTAGAAAATACTGTTATTGCTGACTTTCCGAAAAATTGTTTTCGAAAAATTTTATTTATCCATCTGATTTTTAATGGCTATGCAAAATCAGATCAGCGCTATCAAAGATCAATGCCGGTATCTGCAAACACTATTCTGATTTTCCCTAATTTGGAACACGTCAGAAAATTGTCCTAAACGCAGACCGGTTAAAAAACATTCCCGAAATCGAGTAACCTAGGTCACTGTCGGGGTTGAGTACGATATACCACTCTTGCGTGGAGTCAATAAAATGTTTTCTTTTTTTACTTTTTTTTTGGAAAAAAAATATTGACACGGAGATGATTTTTATTGGTTTTGTTTTTTTTGACGCTGTATCACGTAATAATGGGATGCGGCCTCATAAATTACAGGCAACAATGAAACAAGAATTATAGCGATGACGACTGTTTCAAAATGCTTCTGCACCCACTCCACACGACCAAAAAGCAACCCAGCGGTCATCATTAGGAGAACCCAAAGAAAGCTTCCTAGCGCACTATAGAAAAAAAATGTTCGCCGTGGCATCTTCACCATTCCAGCTACAAAGGGAACAAGCGTCCTGAAGATGGGCAAAAAGCGGGCTAGGACCAGCGCCTTAGCTCCATATTTTGTAAAAAAAAGATGCGCTCGATTTAGGTATTCTTTTTTGAGAATGAGTCCCTTTTCTTTAAAGATGGACCCCCCTAGGAGTTTTCCGAATTGGAAATTCACCATATTTCCAAGAAGGGCGGCAAGGATGAGAAGAATCAATGCGTAGCTATAGCGAATGCCTCCTTCTGGCTTTGCAGCCGCATAGGCGCCTACCGCAAAGAGTAGAGCATCACCAGGCAGGAACGGAGTAATCACTAATCCTGTTTCGCAAAAAACAATGACAAATAAAATTCCGTAAATCCACGGCCCATAAAGGAAAATTAGATGAGCGAGGCTTTGATCGAGGTGAATAAAGTTATCTTGAAACCAGTGTAAAAAATTCATCCCTCTATGAATCAAGATTTGAATAGGACTGCAATTGTTTTTTTAAAACACACTCTGCAGAACCCAGGTGTTGAGATCTTTTATGAACAAGCTCTCATGTATGCCCACGTACTTGGAGATCGTAGAATAGAATCACTTTTTTTTCTCTTGGATGAAGAGTGCTATTTTCTCAAAAGCAGTTTTGAGTTTCACTCTACTTGTAGCAAAACTACAACGAACAAATCCTTCACCAGCTGCTCCAAATGCTGTTCCTGGAACTACAGCTACTTTTTTCTCTTGGAGTAATTGAAGCGCGAAATCCTTACTACTAAGTCCTGTTTTTGCTATGTTTGGAAAGATATAAAATGCTCCCCGAGGAAATGAAAATGGAAGCTCTAATTCGCGACAGGCAGCAGCTACAAAATTGCGTCGTTGTGCATATTCATGATGCATTTTAAGTAGACTAGGAGCTCCCGATTCTAGCGCTTCAATTGCCGCTTCTTGGCTCATAATCGGAGCGCAGAGAATGGAGTATTGATGAATCTTCATCATGGCTTCAATAATATCTGATGGCCCACAGGCGAAGCCCAGACGCCATCCTGTCATTGCAAAAGCTTTGGAAACTCCGTGAAGCAAAATTGTTCTTTCCTTCATCTTTGAAATAGCTGCGATCGAATGATGATGCACATCATCATAGGTCAGCTCGCTGTAAATTTCATCAGTCACGACTAATAGATCATGCTTGACACAGAGCTCAGCAATCTTCGTTAGCTCTTCGTACGGCATGAGCGCTCCAGTAGGATTCGTAGGAAAATTGAGCATCAAAACTTTTGTGCGAGGCGTAATTGCTTTTTCAATATCAGCAGCAAATAGCACGAAATCATCTTCCATCCGTGTACTCAATGGCTTGGGAACGCCACCTGCAAGGGTGATCGTAGGACCATAGGAGACATAGCACGGTTCATGGAAGAGGACTTCATCCCCAGGATTCAAGATAGCCCGCAGGGCGAGATCGATCCCCTCAGAGACTCCAACGCTCACCAAGATTTCATTTTTCGGACTGTAGGAAACGTCAAGCTTTTTTTCGATGTAGGTAGCAATAGTACTTCTTAAACGGGGTAGTCCTAGGTTGGAGGTATAGGATGTTTTGCCTTTTTCAAGGGCATAAATAGCAGCCTCGCGAATATGCCATGGAGTTACAAAATCAGGCTCCCCAATACCGAGCGAAATCACATCTCCCATCGATTGGACAATTTCAAAAAAATCCCGAATACCTGATTTTGGAATCTGTTGAACAACCGTGGAGATACGTGGATTCATGAAGTAAACATTGGGTGATCTAGCTCGAATATTTCATACTGAAGTGTCATGAGGGATGCAATATTCAAGCTGGCTGGCACTCTTTCATGATCATCTGCACCTCATCATTCTTTTCTAGCGTCACTAGGGAGCTACTGAAAGCCGTTCTTGAACTTCTTCTTGTTGATAAAAGACACCGTTCTCCTTGTAGGTTTTGAGACGAAAGCGAGTCGAGCACGATTGTACTGCTTCAATAGTACTCAATTTATGGGCTACAAACGAGGCTACATCACGAAGTGATTTGCCTTCCACCATCACCAAGAGATCATAACCTCCACTCATGAGGTAAACATTTTCAACTTCTTCAAAACGTGCAATACGACTTGCAGTGCGGTCAAAGCCACCTTCGCGCTCAGGAGTAATTCTCACTTCAATTGCTGCGGTTACATTATCGGAATCAACAGAGTCCCTATTGATCACGGCCTGATATGCTAAAATGGTTCCATTGGCTTCCCAGTGGCGAATTTTCTCTACTACTTCTTTTTCCGAAAGCCCAAGTTGGGCTGCCAACTCAGCAGGAGAAGTACGATCATCTTTCTGTAACAATTCAAGTAATGCATCCATAGTTTCATAAATATGAATGAAACTTATCCGTTGGACAATCCTTCTTCTCCTTTTTTACCCGCATGTTTCATGCTGATCGTGATGAGGGAGCAGCGAAGGCTAACCCGCATATTTCATACCGATTCTGATGCGGCTTTGCGAACACCTGATGGATACTGCGTCAGACACGTATTCTGACAACGGCTGTATGAGTCCCTATTGCCCGATGAAGACTTCAAGCTTGGGCTGCAGCATCCATCTGACTTCCCGACCTCCGCAGGTGATTGATATGAAATATCAGGGCTAAAATCAATCAAACTAAAAAAGGGATAATGCCCTAATTGTTGCCTGAAGCCATTGTTCTCAAAGCACTCTTTTTTAGTTGATTCTGCTATCAGATAAAATAGCCATATTCGACTTTTTTACACTAGCTGCTTTGTAGCGGAACCCTTTACTACTTTAAAAGTGAGTTTTTCTTCTTTCTCCATCTCTTGGCTATTCCTATTCTTTTGGGTACTCTTTATTTTCTGCTTTGTCACTTTGACATGGTCGCCCTCCTTGATAGTTCCTTTAAGGAGTTCTTCAGCCATAGGATTCTCTAAATAGCGCTCGACAGCACGACGCATCGGACGTGCACCATACGTTGTGTCATATCCTTTTTCGATTAAGAACTCATGAGCTTTTTGATCGAGAGTTACATGAACTTCTTTTGCTTTAATCCGTTCGATGACTTTAGCAACTTCGAGGTTGATGATTTTAGAAAGTATTGGCTTTTCGAGTGTTTGAAAAACAACAATATCATCCAAGCGATTTAGGAATTCTGGTTTAAAGACCTTTTTTGTCTCTTCCATGATTTTTTCGCGCATGGCTTCATGATTCCCATTTAGTGAAGGAGCTCCAAAGCCTAGGGTGTTTTGCTTCTTGATCAAGTCAGCACCGACGTTAGAGGTCATTATGATAATCGTATTTCTAAAATCGACTTTACGACCAAGACTGTCGGTAATTTTTCCCTCCTCTAAAATTTGTAGCATGAGGTGCATGATATCGGGATGTGCTTTCTCGATTTCATCAAATAAGACTACAGAATAGGGACGCCGACGGACTGCTTCTGAAAGCTGACCTCCCTCATCGTGACCCACATAACCAGGAGGAGAACCGATCATGCGAGAGGAGGTAAATTTTTCCATGTACTCGGACATATCGATCTGGATGAGAGCTTCTGCATCTCCAAACATAAATTCTGCTAACGTACGTGCGAGGAATGTTTTTCCAACTCCCGTAGGCCCTAGAAAAATAAATGAACCGATGGGTCGTGCAGGATCTTTTAAATCAGCACGAGAGCGACGCAAAGCTTTACTGATGGTGCTAACAGCCTCATCCTGACCGATAACTTTAGCCTTGATCTCTTCCTCCATAGCAAGGAGTTTTTCTCTTTCTTGATTTTCCATGCGCTGCAAGGGAACACCAGTCATTTTTGCAATGACATGCATGATCTCCTCATCGGTAACATGAACTTGCTTTTCCTGACGTTGTTGACGCCATGTTGATAAAACCGCCTCTAGCTTTTCTTTTGCAGACTTTTCGGAATCTCGTAACGATGCCGCTTTCTCAAAATCTTGCAGCTTGATTGCCTCTTCTTTAGCAATACGCAGATTGTTAATGGTGGATTCCATGTCTGAGACCGAAGGAGGTGGAACGAGTCCCGCAATACGAGCACGGGATCCTGCTTCATCCATGACATCAATCGCTTTGTCAGGAAGGAAGCGTGCGGTAATGTAACGCTCCGAAAGTTTCACTGCTTTTTCAAGGGCACTATCCGTGTATAAGGCTTTGTGATGAGCTTCATATTTGGCACGCAGGCCTTTTAAAATAAGAATAGCCTCCTCAACGGATGGCTCTTCTACTTTGACCGTCTGAAAACGGCGCTCTAAGGCTGTATCCTTTTCGATGTATTTACGATATTCGTTTAGGGTTGTAGCTCCAATACATTGAAGCTCTCCACGACCCAGTGCTGGTTTTATGATATTCGAAGCATCCATGGCTCCCTCAGCAGAGCCAGCCCCTACAATGGTGTGCATTTCGTCGATAAAAAGAATGATATTTTTGCTTCGACGGATTTCATCCATCACCATTTTAATACGCTCTTCAAATTGGCCTCGGTATTTAGTTCCAGCAACCATTAACGCCAGATCGAGTGTGACGATACGTTTTGAGGCAAGAATATCAGGAACGTTTCCTTGGGCAATTTCTTGAGCAAGACCTTCTGCAATGGCTGTTTTGCCTACTCCAGCTTCTCCAATAAGCACAGGATTATTTTTTCCACGACGGCAGAGGATTTGAATCACACGAGCAATTTCATCAGCACGACCGATCACGGGATCCAGCTCTCCTTTTTTGGCTGACTCGGTGAGATCACGTCCAAAGGCTTTCAGAGCGGGCATCTTCGTAGCTTTAGGAGAATCCATGCCCCCTCCTGAATGCATGACCTCTCCATCATCATCACTCTCACCAGGGATAAAATGCGGATCTAATTCTTTAAGAATATCATTACGTGTCTGTTCAATATCAACTTCGAGTTGCTGCAATACACGTGAGGCAATTCCTTCTCCTTCACGCAACAAGCCGAGCAGGAGATGTTCTGTTCCTACATAACTATGTTGCAGGGCTTTTGCTTCCTTGCCGGCAAGAGCAATTACTTTTTTAACGCGTGGGGTGTAGGGGATGTTCCCTGTAGGTTTAGCACTTATCCCTTCCTTGCCTACTAACTTCTTAACTTCTTGACGCACTGTTTCTAAATTAAGCCCCATTTTCTGCAGGACATTGACCGCAACACCTTGACCTAACTGGATGAGTCCTAAGAGAAGATGCTCTGTGCCAATATAATCATGATGCAGCTCTTGCGCCTCTTTGCGAGCAAGCATGAGGACTTCTTGAGCTCGTGGGGTAAAATTATTTAACATAGAAATTAGTTAGCAGTTCGTAATAGGTATTTATTTTAATTTTTTGTGCCTCACTAAACGTAGTACTGAAACCTACACCATGATTAGCACCTTCGCAATTCGTAATTAGCTCGAATATTTTTTTGAAAATTTCCGAATTCAATAGCTCACTCCTTAAGCAATAGTGGCTCTGGGATCTTATTTAACTTATCTCGAATGATCGTTGCACGTAAGGAATCGCGTTCTTGAGAGGTCATCTTTAAGAGCTGAGCGCTTTTTTGCAAATGTGCTGGCTGGGCTTCCATAAAAAGAGAGTCAATGGGATAGCTGACCTCCCGAGGAAATAAATTTAAATCCACCCCTAATTTTATCAGGGAGAGAAGATTTAATGACTCTTTTGTTGTTATAGAATAAGCATGATTTAAAATCCCATAAGCTCTTCCAATTTGGTCTTTCAGCGTTTCTGACTGTTGTTTTAGGAGAATTGTTCGGGCATTGGTTTCATGATGAAAAATCTGCTGAATGACAACATGAAGCCGTTCAATAATATCTTCTTCTTTTTCTCCAAGGGTAATTTGGTTGGAAATTTGAAAAAGATTGCCAATGGCATCAGTTCCCTCTCCATGAAGACCTCGCACGACAAGGCCCATTTTATTGACAGAGTTAATAATTTTATTCATGTGCTCTAGGAGCACGAGACCAGGCAGATGGAGCATTGCTGAAACACGCATCCCTGTACCCACATTACTTGGGCATGCTGTCAGGTATCCGAGCTTGGGATGAAATGCAAAAGGAAGATGTTCCTCTAGTCCTGTATCAATTTGAGCAATAATGGAGAATGCTTGTTTTAATTCGAAGCCAGGAAGAATGGCCTGAATGCGAAGATGATCTTCTTCGTTAATCATCACACTCAGCGTTTGACTTGGATTGACAACAATGGCACTTCCGACCGATTTTTGAGCATGCTCACAGCTAATTAAATGTCGCTCCACTAAAACCTGCTTATCAAGTAACGTTAAATTCTCCATTCTTTCAGAAAATGCAGAGACCATTTGAGGAAGAAAGTCGACAGCACTTTTCATCTCCTCCATGAGTGCAATCCGCTCTGGCTTTTTAGCCCACCCTGGAAAAGGCTTTTTATCAAGATTGCGAGCTAGGCGAACACGACTGCTCACCACAATTTGAGAATGAGGTCCTGGATGTGAGAGCAATTCACTCGTCTGAGCAAAAAAATCAGAAAGGTTCATAGTAGAAAATCCTCACTAGATTCGGGAGGAGGAAGCTTGAGAGGTTTTATAGAAAATTTCTCGACTGTTGTTTTGGAAAAATCCTCTAAGGGCAACATCTCTTGAATTATTTTTTGGCAAGTATCATTACTCTTTTCATGGTCTCCCTCGCCTGATTCTATCTTTTGAATGAGATCACGATAAGCTCCCGCCTCTTCATACTCTTCTTTTTGGATTGCACTGGTTAATAATTTTTTGAGTTTCTCGAGTTCAGAAGCCCGTTTATAGGCAGCTGCTATTTTTATTGGTACTTTTCCAGTATGGACCATTCCGCGATGCATATTACGAAGCATCACTGACAGCCCCTCAGTAAAGGTATCATAACAAGCCCCGCACCCAAGGCGCCCTCGTTTTTTAAAATCGCGTTGAGAAAAGCCACAAACAGGGCATGAAATAGAAGTTTTTTCAATTTCTTGAGCAGCACCAAGCCCTAAGAGCATATCAGCAAGGGCAAATCCCATTGGATCATGAACTCCTTGAAGCTTGGAACATGATTCACAAAGATTGAGCTTCTGAACATTTCCCTCAATCATTTGAGTTAGAAAGACTGTTGCTTCCTTCGTGTTACAAACGTCACAAAACATGGGAGTACAAGCTAGTTCGTGGTTGGTAGCTATTTTTAAAAAAATCCATCATTCAAATAATGAATGAATACTATAATCCATGATCATCCGCTTGGCAAATGCTCTTGCACTTTGCTCCAAGATACAAACGACAATATTGCTTTTCAACCTAGCCCGCATATTTCATTCCGATCACCTGCGCAAGCCACGGAACCAGATAGATACTGCGTTGATCTCGAAGTTTTCCTCGGGCAAGTGTACAAACTCATATATTGTCGACTTCATCGCTCGCCTTGCCCCATCAGCCTTCGCTGCCTCCTCGTCACAATCATTATGAAATATCAGGGCTAGCACTCGTTCTTCTTTACTCTTCAGTTCTTATGTCATAGAAAATGAATGTTCTTTTTACATATACTCCTATGCTCGACCTTAGCCCTGCTCATCTTCACGTCGCCCTGAATCACATTCCAATCATTGGTCTTGCAGTAGCTAGCTTTCCCATCCTCATAGGAATTGTTGCTCAATGTAGAACAACAATAGCAACAGGACTTCTTGCAACACTCCTCTGTGCAGCAGCAATGCCCGCTATCATGCAAACTGGTGGAAAAGCTGCTGATGCATTCGATAACGGCTCTTGTTTACCCCCGCTTGATGAAGCAGGAAAAAATGCTTTAAACAACCATGCTAGCCGTGCAGAGACGACTACTCCTGTGGTTTATGCAAGCGCCTTACTTTCGGTACTTGCTCTGCTAGCACTGATCAAATTTCCTCAAGCAGCAAGATGGCTTGCCTTTGCGGTGCTCCTGGGTAATGGAATTTCTATTCTCCTCTCCATCTGGACAGCACAAGCTGGTGGACTCATTCGTCACCAAGAATTTCGCCCTAAGGCACCATCGATGGAGCTATCCCCAAGTAATAATATTCTAGCGGCTCCTCCTACAAATTCCCCTGTGCCGACACCATCCGTTACGCCAACTACACTTGTCACGCCCCAGGAGAAGCCAGAGCCATCAGCAGCACAACAAAAGTAGATCCCTCTTTTTCAAAAAAAAATTGTTGAACAAAAAACGTCTATAGAAATAAGAAAGAAGAGGTACTTGGTCTTAGAAAAAGTTTTATGTAAATCAGCAAAGTAACTTTTGTATACTGAGGGTGATGCAAAAAGGTAATGCCAGCAATGTCAGAGGTTTTCTATTTCCATCCCCATTTTTAGAATATCGGTCTACTTATTGTTTTCGATAATCACTCATTTTTATGCTCGACCTTAGCCCTGCTCACCTCCATGTCGCCCTCAATCACATTCCTATCATCGGTCTTGCCGCGGCTACCTTTCCTATCCTCATAGGAATTATTACTCAATGCAGAACAACCATTGCTACAGGACTGCTTGCAACACTGCTTTGTGCAGCAGCAATGCCTGCTATCATGAAAACGGGCCATCTAGCAGCACGTCAATTAAAAGAAGGCATTTTTCTACCATCTTTGGATGAAGCAGGAAAAAATGCACTCCATATCCATGGAGGCTGTGCTAAAAAAACAACCCCTGTAGTTTATGCCACTGCGTTGCTTTCTCTCGTTGCTCTTCTGGCCATGATCAAGTTCCCTAAATCAGCTAGATGGTTGGCCTCTGCAGTCATTCTGGGTAACATCATATCTATTCTCCTCTCAATTTGGACGGCAGAGGCAGGTGGCCTCATTCGCCACCAAGAATTTCGTCCCAAGGCACCACCCATAGAGCTATCTCAAGAATCGTTGTGAGTCCTTCGTCTAGTTTAGCAACACATTAGTAAGAAATAGTTGAATTAACCTGCATATTTCATACCGATCGCCTGCGGAAGTCTGGAAGCAAGAGTGAATGCTGCGTTGAGCTTGAAGTCTGACGACCAAGGAATGTGTGCGCACTCCACCAACGGAAGAATTCGAAACAATACAACATCCGAGTGAAGATCACTTTCCTTCGGCAAGCATTTCATGCCAACTTACCGACAAGCTGTATTCTCGTTATTCTCGTTTTTGTCAACTATAGCAGCTACAACTCTTTTAAAGATGCACTAGGGCATCAAAAGCGCCGCGCGAGAGCGTTTAATCTCACGCGTAATTTTACGGTGGAGATGTGCTGCAACACCAGTGGTACGGCGAGAAAGAATCTTACCGTGCTCTGTCACAAATTTTTTGAGAAGATCCGGATTTTTAAAATCAATAGCATCAATGGAGATATCAATGCGACGATGAGGCATCGAGCGGTTAGCTCGACGGAAGTTGGAACGACGTTTGGGTGTTTTAGGCTGAGTATGCATTTACTTAGTCTCTCTGTGGAGGGTGTGACGACGCAGATTAGGATTATACTTTTTCTTTTCCAGTCGGCCAGGTGTATTCAGGCTTTTTTTATTACGTGTCGTCGTATAACGGGACACAGGTTTTCCTTCGGCAGTTGCCTCGGTACATTCTAGAGTGATGATATCTCGAGCCATAATAGAACTTTAAAATTTAAATCGTGATGAAGTCTGAGGGGGGTTGTTTAATCTTTGGAATTGTCATTGAAGCTCTCTTCTTCTTCGACGTCGCTCTCCTCTTCGGTAATACCAAACAGGGCGCTTACGGGAACACGAGTGCCTGAAACATGCTGACGTTTTTCAAGATCAGCCTGGCACTCTACGGTGTAACGAGTAAAAGGTCGAGCTTCAAGACGAGCATGGAGAATTGGCTTATTAGAAATTTCGCAAATTCCGTAGGTGCCATCATCGATGCGTTTAAGCGCTTCGTCAATCTCATAAAGTGAATTTTGTTCTTGAGAAAGAATACTCAAGGCAAAATCTCGATCATAGGCATCGCTTCCAGCATCAGCTTGGTGCATTCCAAACCCAGAAGCATCGCAGCCGGAGCGCAAATTTCCACGAGCAACTCCACTCATGGAATCAAGGAGCATATCCTTAAGATGAAGAAGACGCTGTTTCTGCTTTGTTAAAAAAGGATCTAACTTTTTATTACTTTGTTTGAGCGGGCGAGTAACAAAAGTTTGCTGCAAAGCACCACGATTCATTTGATGAGCAGGAACAGAAGGCATTTTTTGCTTGTTCTTACTAGAGGGCGATGCTACCGGCTTCTTGATTGTATTAATCGTGGGTTGCTTTGGTGAAGTTTTTATAGCAACTTTTTTTTCAGCCTTGGGAAGAGGTTTTTTTAATACAGTTTTTTTGGGGCTGCTTTTCTTAGGTGCAACATGACTGGGTTTTTTGGAAATCACTGTTGCTTTCGAGGGGATGCTTGTAATTTTTTTTACTACTTTCTTTTTAGAAAGAACCTCCGTCAAAGCCTTTTTAGCTGGCTTGGCAGTTTTAGGAGCAATCTTTTTTGAAGAAGTTTTTTTCTTATTCATAGCCTAGGGTAATCTTTTTAAAATAAATGTGAAGGTAGGTGTTACTGTGTCATGACATGAGGTTCAAGAGAATTCGTGAGATTTTTATTCTATTGATGATACCCCCCTGCCTTCTTTACTTTTTAGCTATGTCATCATAGCCTCATTTTTCTATGAAACCACTTCCCGGATTTCGCGATCTTTTACCTGATGACGTTGCAAGACGAAATTATATTACTTCACAATGGCGGGCTCTAGCAGGTCGTTTTGGTTTTGTTGAATTTGATGGGCCGACGCTTGAGTCAGCGGAGCTTTATGAAAAGAAAAATAGTGGTGGTGAAATCCTCACTCAACTTTACCAATTTACAGATCGTGGGGAACGTCCTGTAGCGTTGCGTCCAGAGATGACTCCCACGTTAGCCCGAATTGCAGGTACGCATCATCGTTCTTTTTTAAAACCCCTTCGATGGTTTAGCATTGGAAATTGTTTTCGTTATGAACGGCAACAACGCGGACGTTTAAGAGAATTTTTACAGCTCAACTGCGATCTTCTTGGAAAGAGATCTTCTTCAGCAGATGCTGAAGTGATCACCCTACTTATAGAGCTACTGAAAAGTTTTGGCTTTGGTCCCAATGATTTTGTGATTCGGCTAAGCGATCGCTTAGTATGGCAGCATTTTCTCGAGCAACACGAAATTCCTAATGAAAAAATGACGGAGTTACTTAATATTATTGATAAAATGGAGCGTGAGAGCGAGGAGACGACCAAGGAGAAATTAGCTGCATGTTCCTCCCAACTTTCCTTAGGCATACTCCAAGAGTTTATGAACAATCCCGAGGGCTCTGCTTTAGCTCCATTATTAGAAGAACTTTCCATACGAGGTGTGCGTGAGTATGTACAACCAGATCTCTCTATTGTGCGAGGGCTCGCCTATTACACCGGAATTGTTTTTGAAGCCTTTCCTTTGAAGGGAGGCTTACGGGCGATCGCTGGAGGAGGGCGTTATGACAGCCTCATTCATCATCTCAGTGATGGAGCTGCAAACGAACCGGCGGTCGGCTTCGGCATGGGTGATGCTGTATTACTTGAATTTTTAAAAAGCGTTCCTCAAGCTGCGCTCCAGGAAAAGGAATACCTTTCTGCTCACAATCCTTGTCAAATTTATATTGTCATTGCTGATGAAACATATCGAAGAGAAGCCGTAACCTTTGCCTCAG
>WBXG01000051.1 GCA_008932965.1 Verrucomicrobiota bacterium | reverse complement strand
CTTAAATGTGTGACTTTGGCACCCACAAAAAGCATTGCAGAACTGTTGGGACATGCTGCAGCACAAGCTCCACAGCCGATGCAAGCAGCAGCATCCATAGCATGATCAGCTATTTTTTTACTAATTAAGGTCGTTGCAGCATCGGGAGCTCCACCAGTATGCTCTGTAATAAAACCGGCTGCTTGCATAATACGATCATAGGCCGCCCGTTTAACGATAAGGTCTTTAAGGATAGGGAAAGCCTTTACTCGAAAAGGTTCGATCGTAATGGAAGCACCATTTTCAAAGCTGCGCATATAGACTTGGCAGGCAGCCCCTCGCCCTGGGCCTTGAGGAACTCCATTAATCACCATACTACATGTTCCACAAATACCCTCGCGACAATCAGAATCAAAAGCTACAGGGATTTTTTTTTCCTCGATCAAACGATTATTTACAATATCGAGCATTTCTAGAAAGGAAGCCTCTGCAGGGATGTCACAGGCCTCTATTTCTTGGAAAGAACCAGTAGCCTGTGGATCCTCTTGCCTCCAAATTCGAAGATGAAAATTCATTGTGATGCAAATAATAATTGAAGATAAAAAATGAAATACTCAACTCCTATACTTCAGGAGTCTAATTGAATAATGCTGTTGGAAGTGCATTAAAAAAGAATCGTTTTTTCATTTATAATTACGGGTTGAGGGATGCACAAACTCGTAGTTCAGAGGTTCCTGAATCAAGGTTGGCTCCTTCCCTTCACCCCCATAATTCCAGGCTTGAACACAGGAAAAGAGTTCATCATTTCTCACAGCCTCTCCCTCAGATGACTGATACTCAGAGCGAAAATGACCACCACATGATTCCTCACGTATCAGGGCATCCCGGCACATGAGCTCCCCAAGCTCAAGAAAATCGGCAACACGCCCAGCTGCCTCTAGAGCTTTGTTTAAAGTGGCTCCGGAACCTGGAATACTCACTTCATTCCAGAAACGTTTTCGCAATTTGGGAATTTCATGGAGGGCTTCTTGAAGACTGCTTGCACTACGCTCCATTCCACATTTTTCCCAAAGTAGGATCCCTAATTCTCTGTGAAAGTGCGTAGAAGAGAGAGAGCCTTTCACTTCTAAAAGTTGATTTAAACGCGCACCCACTCTCTTTTCTGCCTCCTCAAATTCAGGCTGAGTTGTCTTAACCTTCTTTCCAAATTGTGATGAGAGATAGGCACCAAGAGTGTAAGGAATGACAAAATAACCATCTGCCAATCCTTGCATGAGTGCGCTTGCTCCTAAGCGGTTGGCACCATGATCAGAGAAATTAGCCTCCCCAAGAACGAAGAGTCCGGGAAGATTGCTCATTAAGTGATAGTCGACCCAAAGCCCCCCCATTGTATAATGAAGGGCTGGAAAAATACGCATAGGACGGGTGTAGGCATTCTCCCCAGTAATATTTTCATACATTTCAAAAAGATTACCGTAACGTTCTTGAATGGTCTCTTTTCCTAGCCGCTCTAAGGCATCTTGAAAATCGAGGTAAACACCAAGCCCACTGGGTCCCACTCCTCGGCCCTCATCACAGACCTCCTTAGCGCTTCGCGAAGAGATATCTCGTGGGGCTAAATTTCCATAAGCAGGATATTTTCTTTCTAAATAATAATCCCTTTCTTCTTCAGGAATATCCTGAGGAGCACGTTGATCTCCTTTTTTCTTAGGAACCCAAACACGTCCATCATTACGTAATGACTCTGACATTAAGGTCAACTTAGCTTGATAATCTCCCCCTACAGGAATGCAGGTCGGGTGAATTTGAGTAAAACAGGGATTAGCAAAAAGGGCCCCCTGTTTGTAAGCTCTCCAAATTGCTGTGGCATTACAACCGCGAGCATTAGTGGAGAGATAATAGGCGTTACTATAACCTCCCGTGGCTAAGATCACAGCATCTGCAGCGTGACGTGTGATCTCTCCAGAGATGAGATTGCGAACAATAATTCCTTTGGCATGACCCTCTACTACCACAAGATCAAGCAGTTCACTATTAGCATGCATGGTCACACGACCATTTTTGATTTCATGATTCAGCGAGGAATAGGCGCCTAGAAGCAACTGCTGTCCCGTTTGACCACGTGCATAAAAGGTGCGAGAGACTTGAGCCCCACCAAAAGAGCGGTTAGCAAGCTGCCCCCCATATTCTCGAGCGAAAGGAACACCCTGCGAGACACATTGGTCAATGATGCTTTGAGAAACCTCTGCAAGCCGGTAAACATTGGCTTCGCGGGAACGAAAATCCCCCCCTTTAATCGTGTCATAAAAAAGCCGCCAAACACTGTCACCATCATTTTGATAATTCTTAGCAGCGTTAATGCCCCCTTGTGCTGCAATGCTATGAGCTCTACGCGGAGAATCATGAAAGCAAAAACAATCAACATGATACCCTTGCTCTGCCAGGGTAACAGCAGCAGAGGCGCCAGCAAGGCCTGAACCTACAACGATGATGTTGAATTTCCGTTTATTGGCAGGTCCAATAAGCGGGACATTTTCTTTAAAACGTCTCCATTTCCCCTCAAGAGGACCAGGTGGTATTTTTGCATCAAGGGCAATCATGAGAAGAGGATTAATGAGGAAGGAGTTTTAAAAAAACAGCAGCTGGAATGGAGGCATACCCTAGGAAAAAAGCCCATGCAGCAATGAGCCCAGCATATTGAAAGCGAAGGCGCAGTTTTTTATTACTTAACCCAAATGTTTGAAAAAGACTTCCTATACCATGACTCAGGTGCATTGCTAAAAATGCCACACTAATAAGATAAAATCCCGTAACCCAGGGATTCCCAAACGCAGCCACAAGCATTCGATAGACATCATGTTGTCCCAAAGAATCGATCCATTCCTTGTATTCTGGAGTCACCCATTTCCACGTAAATTGAGCCAAATGAAACAATACAAAACCAAGAACAACCAACCCGGAAAGTCTCATGGAACGAGCATAGAGGGTTGTTTCGAGCGATTGTTTTACTGCATATTTCTGAGGTGAGGCCTGATGATTTTCACGCCAAAGAGCCATCGTGAAAAAAATATGTAATCCTGCCACAGCAAGAAGTCCTATCCGTGCTATCCAAAGCAAGATTCCAAGCTGATGGAGGCGTGCTGCATAGGCATTCATGATTTCTGGCCCAAGGAAAATGGAAAGATTCCCCAGAAGATGAATGAGAATAAAGCCAATAAGGAGAATTCCCGTGACTGCAACAATCCACTTGCGCCCAATGGAGGAGTTTAAAAAAGATGATTTTTCCACTAGTAGAAAATGGAGAAAATTTTTCTGCTACAACTCGTAATAGATAACTTCATTTTTGGAACAGTAGCCTATGCCTCTACGAGTGAATTGAAAAGGCATTTTCATTAAATTATACTACCTCACCAAATATAGCTTTACGGCTTCCAGGTCACGATCAGTGTGAAATATCTTTTGAATCATAGAGATCGGTTCTGAGAACAAAAAAGAAAATTCTTATTATTCTTCAACTCTCACTGGAGTATTGAGAGGAACCGTTTTAAAAATAGATTTTGCCATCTCTAAGGGTAGGCGGATGCATCCATGCGATGCTGGGTAACCAGGAAGAATGCCCACATGCATTCCTACCCCTTTTTCTGTAATTTTCATAAAATAAAGCATTGAGGCCCCCTTGAAATGAGTACCAGTTGGAGCAGAATCGAGCCGAGCATCAACCCCTCTTCTAATGACTCGATTGTCTCGGTCCACAAAATTCCCGTAGATATTAGAACGGTGAACTTCATCTTTTTCTAAAATTTTAAAAAAACCAACTGGGGTCCAACCTGGACTACGCCCTGAGGAAATTGGAGATATGATAGCACATTTATCTCCTACATCAACGAACAGACGTTGCTGAGAGAGAGAAATTCGAATTGAAATCGGTTTATTCGATTTATTCTCGAGAATTTGTGGAAAAATTTCTCCTTTTTCTTGTGCAATTCCTAAAGGTAAAGAGGAACGTAAAGAATTTTTTACAATAGTTCTCTCTTCTGCATGAAGAGAAGAAAAAGTAATAAGGAAAAATAAAGAGAGTAACTTCATGAAATATTTTTTCTAACAAGATGTCCCGGATATTTCATACTGAAGTGTCATGAGGTGGCGTACAAAGCTCACTAAAAAAAGGAGGACTAACGATTGTGGTCCTGGCCGAATTAGTCTTCTTGTTCCCTCATTTCTCTTATAAGGAGGGTGTTTATTCCTAAAAAGACTATTTAGGGATTTTGATTTTAACCGATCAACCCCTGATTAATACATCTTTGGTGGTATGGTCTTTCTCAATGAACTCATCATGCGAGCTGCGTAACGAGCTGATCCTAGTAGTGCTGCATCATCATTTAGAATGACGCTTAATGGCATCGACTCCAAAAGAAGACGCATTCGACCTTTGTTAAGAAAGGACTCTAAAAAGAGGGGACCTCGTAAATGCTCTAAGATTCTTGGAGGGATACCACCGCCTAAGAAAACGCCTCCTGTAGCCATTGTTTTAAGGGCAAGGTTACCAGCTTCTGCCCCCAATATTCGAATAAAAATATCCATTGTATCACGGCAGAGACCACACGAACCGTTTCGTGAATGCTCGTCAATAATGGCATTCACATCTCCCACAAGCATCTTTTCGGCAATGGCAGGTTTTTCCTTACCACGGCCTGTATCTCTTAAAAAACGATAGATATTGTTAAGCCCAATTCCTGCAATGACACGTTCGCAGCTCACACGTCCATATTCTTTATGGAGAAATTCTAATAGGGCAGCCTGCACATCATCCGTTGGAGCAAAGTCAGCATGTCCTCCCTCACTAGCCCATGGATGATGTCGATGACCATCCCAAAAAAGACCTGCTTCACCTAAACCTGTTCCAGGGGCAATCACACATTGATTTCCAGCACGGGAACCAGCACCTGCTTGTAATAAGAGAAAATCACTATGACGTAACTCTCCTACACCGAAGGCCATGGCCTCAAGATCATTAAGGATCTGAACACGAGGGATACCCAGGACATTAGTTAATGTACTAACATCAATAAGCCAATTTAAATTTGTGGCATGGACAACCCCTGCAATATTGGGACCAGGAACACCGAAACAAGCGGTCATAATATTACCTGGAACCTCTTCTTTCTCAAGAAAACTACTCACAGCCTCAGGGAAGGAATTGAATCGTGTGCTAGAAAGACGTTCGGAGCGAATTTTCTTTAATGTTCCATTGGGTCCATTAACTATTCGAAAAAGTGCAATACGAAAATTCGTTCCTCCGAGATCTCCTGCAAGGATAAATTTATGATTTTTAGGCATAAGGGTATATTTCAATTTTAGAGGGTTAAGAAAAATGAATGATTTGAACTGATAGAATATTGGTATCTGATCGGAGTTTTTCGACAAGCATTGGTTGAGGAGCTGAATCAAGATTCATTAAGACCAATGCTGTTCCCTGAGATTCATTTCGGCTCAGGGACATATTTGCAATATTGATATCATTCTCCCCAAAAAGTGATCCGAGATGCCCAACAATGCCAGGTTGATCTTTATTTTCTAACAAAAGGACAACCCCAGCAGGGTGTCCCTCTACAAAACGATCATTTACAGTAACAATACGTGGTTTAGAACCATAAAATGTTCCACCTACGCTTGCTTTTTCTGCACCAGCTTCTACTTGAAACTCGATTAAATCCGTAAACTCTCCAGCTCCACTCTGGCGAGCCTCAATAACTTCAAGACCCGAAGCTTTTATAAAACTAGAAACATTGACTCTGTTTACTTCAGGTCCATGAATATGGCTTAGAAACCCAGTAAGAAAGGCTCTTGTCACCACCGTTAAATCTTGTTCTGTAATACGTCCACTGTATCGAATAGAAATTTTCTCTGCACGCTTAGGTCCAATGGAAGCTAAAAACTGTCCCAGACTATTTGCTAACATCATCCATGGCTCGATGAAAGCTAACGTCTTTTCATCAATATTAGGCATGTTAACAGAGTTTCTGATCTCTCCTTTTAAAAGAGCAAGTCGAATAGATTCAGCAATCTCGATACCAACCATCTCCTGAGCTTCTGCCGTTGATGCCCCAAGATGCGGGGTTAAAACTAACGAGTCGATCGAACGAAGCTCAGAGTTTTGAGATAACGGCTCCTCTTCAAAAACATCTAAGGCAGCTCCTGCAATCTGCCCACTAGAGAGTCCCTCTGCTAAAATAGTTTCATCAATAAGCCCTCCACGTGCACAGTTAATAATACGCACTCCTCGTTTTAATAGAGGGAGTTCCTTGCGTCCAATCATATATCGTGTCTCGTCAGTAAGTGGCATATGAACTGTGATAAAATCAACTTGTGGTAAGAGCTCATGGAGTTGCTCAACAAGCTCTATTTGCAAAGAGCGGGCCTTACTTGCAGAAAGGTATGGATCAAAGACAAGCACTTTCATTCCAAAGGCAATAGCACGTCGTGCTACTTCAGTACCAATACGACCCATGCCAAGGATGCCAAGTGTTTTTGTATGAAGCTCGACTCCTTCAAATTTCTTCCGATCCCACTTTCCTGCCTTCATGCTTGTATGAGCTTGGGGAATGGCACGCGCTGTACTTAAAAGAAGAGTGAAAGCATGTTCAGCAGTAGAGATTGTATTCCCACCAGGAGCATTCATCACGATAATACCATGCTTGGTAGCAACCTCCACATCCACATTGTCAATACCTACACCAGCTCGACCGATAACTTTAAGCGACGTTGCCGCTTCAATCACTTTCTTTGTAACCTTTGTTTGGCTCCGTACAATGAGTGCATCACATCCTTGGATAGCTTGGATTAGTTCTGCCTCCTGAAGACCTATTTTCACAATAACTTCAAACAATCCATCTGAACTTAGTGCCTCAACACCTTTACTAGAAATAGAATCAGCAACAAATATCTTAGGGAGAGTTTTCATAAAAAAAGGGGACATGCTTCTAGGCAATCCAAGCAAGCATTAAGAGACACGGAAATTGTTAAACCTAAAAAAAGGAAGTAGGAGTGAGAAAATTGAAGTGATTGTTACATCTGCTTCATCAAGCTGAAGCATTTTTTTTGCCCCAATACTATGAAACACAGAGGAAGATTTGTATCTGAGAGTCTGCCCCAAGGGAATCTGTAAAATACAAAAAAAAACTTTTTAAGAAATTTATTCCCTTAAAATTTTATTTTGATAGAATGCGCGACTTTTTTTAAAACCTCTCCAGCTTCAGTTATCTTTGGATCGATCAAAAAAGGAACTCCAGCATCGCCAGAGGCCCTTAAAGCCATCTCTAGTGGAACCTCCCCAAGGAAGGGGATTCCTAAATGGGCCGCTTCTCGTGCTCCTCCACCAGTTCCAAAAACAGCATGTTTCACCCCATCACTGGGAGAAAGAAAATAGCTCATATTTTCAATGATACCAAGTAATGGAACATTTGTTTTTTGAAACATAGAGGCTGCTTTTCGCACATCCAGAAGTGCTACTTCTTGTGGCGTGGTAACTAAAATCGCACCTGACAATGGAATGGTTTGCACAATGGTTAGTTGGATATCACCCGTCCCTGGAGGTAAATCGAGAATTAAATAATCTAATGTCCCCCAAGCAACATGACGTAAAAATTGTTGAGTATAACGACTCACCATTGGTCCTCGAAGGACAGCAGGAGCATCTCCCTCTAAAAGCAATCCCATCGACATGATGGAAATACCATGAACAGAAACAGGTATAATCTTATCTTGTTCATTGGCTCTTGGACGCTCTTGTGTACCACATAAAAAAGCAACACTGGGACCATACAAATCACAATCGCATAATCCAACAGCTGCTCCTAATTGAGACAGAGCAATCGCTAGATTAACTGCCATGGTCGATTTACCAACCCCCCCTTTACCGCTCGCCACCGCAATAACATGAGCAACTCCAGGAATAGGAATAGGAGCTGCACTCAAGGAGGCTACTGGAGCTTGGATATCGATGAGTACCGTCACCTTTTCCACACCAGGAATGGTTTGAAGTACTGTTTGAATTTCTTTTTTTAAGATTGTGGGAATATGCGTTTCCGTCGTGGAAAGTTGTAGCTGCACTTTCACATGCCCTCCCTCAATGGCTACTTCTTTAACAATTCCAAAAGAGAGAATGCTTCGGCGAAACCCAGGATAGGCAACTTGATCAAGAGCAGCCCGGAGTTGATCCTCAGAAAATAGGGTATCACTCATGGTTTTAAAATCGTTTCGACTTGATCCTCTGAGAGATTGATAAACCTTGCAATTTCGGTTGTCGATAAACCGAGTTGATGCATGTTTAAAACGGCCTCGGCCTTACCTTCAGCTTTTCCCTCAGCTTTTCCATCACTAAAAGAAGATTCTAATGTGCTCCTAGAAATCCTCATATCACCAATGTGGCGGTCGTAAGCGCAACGCTCTTCCTCTGAAAGATTGAGCAGAGCAAGGGTACGTGAGGCTTCGTGAATTCCTCTGGCTTTGAATTCAGGTTTGACCTCGGACTCTTTAAGAGCATAGACCCACTCATCAAGCGTATCTTTTATTTTCAAATCAAAACCACTGACCTTGAGAACGTAGTACTCTGGAAAAACATGAGCGACCTTATCAATATTTGCTGGATAATGCTCTTTTTCTTTTGCACTCAGCTCGAGCAGATCTTTCTTATGAACACCTTTAAAATCAGTGGTTCCATGATAGATGTAATCTTCTCCATGGCCCAAATCGAAATAAACAATATTGACTGAAATAACACGGGGCAGATTGCCATAAGGTTCCCCCTCTTGGAGATGCTCCACAACGACTTTAGAAACACCATATAACATTCGCGAAAGAAAATCCCACTGGCGCTCACATTGCACTTCGATAATAACCTGCTCGCCATTACCAAGCTTAGCAAAGACATCGACCCGATTTGATTTGTCCTTAGCATGTTGCTTATTTGATTCACTCTCAAGGAGTGATTGGATGGTGACATCAGTACCAAGTAACTCGGACAAAAAACCCTCCAAGATCGGAAAATTCGCTTTGCGACGCAGGAGCGTCTTAATCGCCCAGTCAAATTGAACAAGCTTTTTTGGTTGCATAAGCCAGGAAGTCTAGTGGAGAAAGTCAAGAAATGTCAAATCAGAGACCAGAGATCCAAGATCTTAAAGGGCCATTAAGTTTTTAGATTTTCTTAAAAACAAGTTCTCCTTTGACTAGATCCCCTTCCATAGAATCTCCCTCTTTGATTTTCCCATCTAAAATTTCCATACTCAAAGGATCTAAAATTTTTTGTTGAATAACTCGTTTTAAAGGACGAGCTCCATAGGCCGGATCATACCCTTCCTTGGCAAGGTAGACCTTTGCTTTTTCAGAAAGTTGAAGAGAGAGTTTTTGTTTTTCTAAGCGATGCATGAGTCGCTCCAGCTGAATATCAATAATCTTGGTAATATCACGATCACTAAGACGATCAAAAATCACGATCTCATCAATACGATTCAAAAATTCTGGTCGGAAATGTCCTCGGAGGGACTCCATCACACGACGGTTCCTTTCTTCGACTTTCAAATCCTCCATAATGAACTGACTACCAATATTACTTGTCATGATGATGACACAGTTTTTGAAATCAACGGTTCGTCCTTGTCCATCAGTAATACGGCCATCATCGAGGACTTGAAGCAGCACATTAAACACATCACCGTGGGCTTTTTCAACTTCATCAAAAAGAATCACAGAATAGGGTTTGCGACGCACTGCCTCCGTAAGCTGGCCTCCCTCATCATAGCCGACATAGCCAGGAGGGGCTCCAATAAGCCGTGCCACAGTATGTTTTTCCATATACTCGCTCATATCGAGACGAATCATTGCATGGTCATCATCAAAGAGAAATTCTGCTAATGCCTTTGATAATTCTGTTTTACCAACTCCTGTTGGACCTAAGAAAATAAAAGATCCAATAGGTCTGTTTTCCTCTTGTAGTCCAGCTCTAGCACGACGAACGGCATTAGAAACTGCTTTAATTGCCTTCTCTTGTCCTACAACACGCTTCATCAAACGCTCCTCCATCTTCACTAGCTTTTGACGTTCTCCTTCTTGAAGATTTGAAACAGGAATACCTGTCCAGACAGAAACCACTTTAGCAATATCTTCCTCTGATACTTCTTCTTGTAAAAGAGGATTTTGGGTCGTTGCCTTCTGAGCCATACGCTCATTATGAGCCTCTAGTTGAGCAGAAAGTTCAGGAATGCGACCATACTGAATTTCACTTGCTTTGGCAAAATCTCCACTTCGTTGTGCTGTAGCAAGCTCATTTTTTAATGATTCAATCTCTTCATTGAACTTTTGTGATTTACCGATCTCCTCTTTTTCTTGAAGCCATCGTGTTTTCAGTGTCATTGTTTTTTCTTTGACCTCTGCTAATTCTTTTTCAAGCTTCTCAAGACGTTCTTTACTGGCAGCATCTTTTTCTTTTCGTAGTGCTTGTCGTTCCATCTCCAGCATCATCATTTCACGTTCGTTCTGGTCAATCTCGGTGGGCATCGATTCTAGCTCCATCTTCAAGCGCGAAGCAGCTTCGTCAATAAGATCAACTGCCTTATCCGGTAAAAAACGATCAGAAATATAACGATGTGAGAGGAGTGCTGCTGCTACCAAGGCAGCATCTTGGATACGAACACCATGATGAATTTCATAACGCTCCTTCAAACCGCGTAAAATGGCAATCGTATCTTCAACGGTCGGCTCTAAGACCATCACAGGTTGGAAACGACGTTCTAAAGCAGCATCTTTTTCAATGTATTTGCGATATTCATCGAGGGTAGTGGCCCCAATGGTACGTAATTCTCCTCGAGCAAGCTGTGGCTTCAGCAGATTCGAAGCATCCATGGATCCCTCAGCAGCACCAGCTCCAACAATGGTATGAAGCTCATCAATAAAAAGAATAATCTCCCCTTCAGAACTGGTGACCTCTTTTAAAAAGGCTTTCAATCGATCTTCAAATTCTCCACGAAACTTAGCACCTGCCACCATCGATCCAATATCCATGGCGATAACCTTTTTATTTTTGAGCGACTCAGGCACATCTCCACTAATAATGCGGCGAGCCAATCCTTCTACAATGGCTGTTTTACCAACTCCAGGCTCACCAATTAAGACAGGATTGTTTTTGGTGCGACGTGAAAGCACTTGCATGGTACGACGAATTTCTTCATCACGTCCAATAACAGGATCGATCTTTCCTTTGCGTGCTAACTCGGTGAGATCACGACCATATTTTTCTAGTGTTTGATATTTTCCCTCTGGATTTTGATCGGTGACGCGCTGACTTCCCCTCACCTTGACCAAGGTTTGCATGAGTTTAGCACGCGTGACTCCCTGCTCTTTTAAAATTTTACCAATGCCTATTTTTTCTTCACTCAGTGCTAAGAGATAATGCTCTGCACTCAGAAATTCGTCTTTGAGTTTCCCTTGCTCCTCCTCAGCTCGATCGATAGTTTTGCGTAGCTCATTTCCAACAAAAGGCTGTGAACCCCCATGAACACGTGCTTGAGAGGCAATGCGTGATTCAATCTGCGAGACTAAGGCGGCTACATCAATTCCCATCTTATCTAATAACGGGCGAACCAGTCCTTCTCCTTGTTCTAAGAGTGAAATCAAAAGATGATCATTGCTGACCTCTTGTTGCCCCAGTTTAGAAGCGCTATCGAGCGCTCCCTGAAGTGCCTCTTGCATTTTAACGGTGAATTTATCGGGTCTCATAAATAAGTCCTCAGTGTTATTAGCCTATTGGTTTATGGTGGAGACTAGAGCATCACAGCGACGCCGTAATACATCAATTTTATTCATTTTCAAGATAGCCTTTAGAACTTCAAACCTAACCTCAAATAGGTTGGAGTATCAAGATCCTCTCCCTCTACAATTGTCGGTTCACTTTTATCAAAACGTCCCCGCTGAACGGCTTTGAGATTGAGTGCTCCTTGCATCTGCTTTTTTTTAGGTGGAATAGGTGACTTTGTGACAGAACTCTCTTGGGAATCCAGAGCGGTCTGATATAAGGCTTCATCAAAGAGCTCCTTGATGCTTTCCTCGGAAGTACTATTTTCCTCACTCTTGGGGAGGCTGGGAGCAATAGAAATCGATGGCTTTAAAATATTGGTTTTACCGAGAAGGTGAGCAGGAGTATTGGAGGAAACTTCTTTTTGTGAAAAATCAGATACTCTTTCTGGAGAAGGTTCACATTTTTTAGAAGCCACTGCCGCTTCTTTGATGGTTGCTAAAAGAAATATTTGGAGTGGGGCCCCTTCCTCCTCCTCTGCATTGAGACTTAATTGAATATCCCTATCCGGTCCTGCTAAGCGCTCTATCTCCTGCATAGCTGCCTGGGCTTCTGCAAGTGAAATATCCTTAGGTCCTCTTAAAATGAGAAAAATATCAGTAGCCTTTGCCAATGAGCGTCCTCGCTCCAGAAGTGGTTTTTTCAAAGTCCGTTCGAGCGCTTCATGAAGCCGATTAGGGCCGGCTGCTTGACCATAACCAAAACAGCTCCTAGTACCTTGACCTTGTAGTGCTTTTAAAAAATGGGAACGGGTAATGCGAACAGGCCCCTTATTGAATAAAATTGTTAGGAGTGCAGGAAGAGCAGCATCCATAGCTTCATCTGAAGCAATAAATGTTTCACCTAATACAGTTTTAGAAGACCCATGAGAAGAGAGACGATCATTATCGAGAAGTAGAATTCCATCAGATTCTTTTTCGAGTAAAGCTAGAGAGTGAGTAGCGATTGATTGAGCGTGTTTTCCTTCAAAAGAAAAAGGAAGACTGACACAGGCTAGAGTCATTTTTTTTTGTGCTTTGCACAAGGCAGCCACTTGAGGAAGAAGTACTGAAGCAAAACCACTGCCAAGTCCTCCAACAAGAATAACGATGGAGGCTTGAGCGATCTCTTCAACAAGATGAGGAACAAGGGTTGCTAAATCAGAAGCAGAAAAATGGGATGAAAATTCCAGATCAGTAGGGAGAGCAATTTGGTTT
>WBXG01000050.1 GCA_008932965.1 Verrucomicrobiota bacterium | reverse complement strand
GCCTCGGTGCTCGCGTCCTCGAGTATTTCTCTATACACTCGGTTGCTGCGCGCCGATTCTCCTTGCTCCTTATCCGAATCAGCGAATTTCTGAGGCATTTTATTTGCAGTATACCGACCTACAGCTTCGGCAAGGAGCTGTGTCGCCTCGGTGCTCGCGTCCTCGAGTATTTCTCTATACACTCGGTTGCTGCACCGATTTAAAAATCTTTTTTAGACTCAGTTTTTTCGGTATATTTTGCATTTTTATTCACGTTTTTAGGTTCCACTTTTTACTCCTCTACATATTCATGAACACAATTTTAATCGGCTCTCAATGGGGAGATGAAGGAAAAGGTAAAATCATCGATGTGCTCACTACCGATGCTGATATCGTGGTGCGCAGCCAGGGTGGAAATAATGCAGGCCATACCATTGTCAGTGGTAAAAAAAAATATATCTTGCACCTGATTCCATCAGGAATTTTGCGTTCTGGAAAAATTTGTGTGATTGGAAATGGGGTTGTCATTGACCCTATCGCTTTGGTTCAGGAGATTGAGGGCTTACGAACTCAGGGAATTAAAGTGAACAAAAATTTGTTGATCAGCGAAAGTGCCCATCTTGTGATGCCCTACCATCGAGCACTAGATGAAGCACGCGAACAAATGAAGGGTAAAAATAAAATTGGAACTACCAAGCGTGGTATTGGTCCAGCGTATGGTGACAAGGCAGCACGAGTTGGGATGCGTTTAGCAGATTTGATGAGACCGGAGGTTTTTGAAAAAAAATTACGTCTTCGTATCAAAGAAAATAATCTTGTTCTAAAAAGTTTTAATGAAAAATCGCTCTCCTTTTCAAAAGTTTTAAAAGAATATCAAGAGGCAGCATCTCTTCTGAAACCTTTTGTAATAAACACAGTCGCCTATTTACACGAAGCCATAGCTAAGAAAAAAAATATTCTTTTTGAAGGTGCTCAAGGTACTTTTCTTGATCTTGATCATGGCACCTATCCTTTTGTAACCAGCTCCAACACAACCTCTGGAGGGGCTTGTACAGGGTCCGGAGTGCCTCCCAATAGTATTGACTCTGTCGTGGGAGTTCTGAAGGCCTATACAACACGTGTGGGTGAGGGGCCTCTTCCTACCGAAAATACAACAATTGGGACAATGCTTCATGAGATGGGGCGTGAGTTTGGATCTACCACTGGAAGAGCACGACGCTGCGGATGGTTTGATTCAGTTGCAACAAGATATGCCACGATGGTTAATGGAGTCGATCGTCTTGCCATTACGAATGTCGATGGCCTTGATGAACTGAAAGAAATTTCTATTTGTGTGGGTTACAAAATTGATTGTCGTAGAAAAATCATCACCATTCCTCCTCTTGATGCTGAGGAATTAGCCCGCTGTATCCCTGTTTATAAGACAATGCCAGGATAGATGGTTTCAACCAGCAATTGCAAAAATTATAAGGATCTTCCTCTTAATGCACGTCGTTATCTCGATGCCATTGCTCAACTTACTGGTGCCAAGCTTTGGATTGTGAGTGTGGGCCCAGGCCGTGATCAAACACTGTGGCTGAAGTAGCTCGTAAAAAACCTTTGAATGTGAATGTTAAAAATCATTTCCCAGAAATGGCTGCTACGAATCAGTTTTTGGGTTACTGTTTTTGGTTGGGGATGGGGATGGGTAGGGATTAAGGATGAACTCCACTATTTTAATCCCGGTCAGTTATCCTTGGGGCGTTACTCGATTGCTTCTCTTGCTCTCCTGCCATTTTTTGTATGGAAGGTAAAAAAATATCCTCAGATCTCTGATCTCCCATTGCTCCTACTCATGGGGCTCCTTGGATTTACCTTCTATAATCTTTTTATTACCTTTGGAGAAAAAACCATTGCTGCTGGAGAAGCAGCTCTGATTGGATCATCATTACCTATTTTGACGGCATTAGGAGCCACCTTTTTTTTTAAAGAATATTTGAGCCTTCAAGGCTGGATGGGTGTTCTTATTGCATTTTTTGGGATCTCCTTTATGAGCCTTAAGGGGGGACATGGCGTTCAACTATCTAGTGGAGCCTTGTTGGTCTTTGCTGGTATTGTGTGTGGATCCCTCTATGCGCTATTAGTAAAAAAAACTCTCTTCTATTATTCTCCAATTGAAGTAACCGCGTGGACTCTCTGGATTGGAACATTAGGTTTTATTCCTTTTGGTGGAGGGATCTTCTCTGCATTGGCTCATGCACCTCCTCATGCTCTTGTAACAATGCTTTTTCTTGGAATAGTGACGGGGGCTCTTTGTTATATTTGCTTCATTTTTTTAACAGCTCACTTACCAATAGCACAGGTAGCTAATGTAAAATTCTTTATTCCTGTTGCTTCTGTTATACTAGGATGGTTATTACTGGGGGAAATTCCCTCCTGGATGATCTTGTTGGGAGGGGCTATTACACTAAGTGGCGCTAGCCTGGTGCATTATCAAAAAAAATAAAAGATTCTATTATTTCTGCTCTCCGCTTATGAATTTGAAATCTCCTCCGCGTCACATTGCCATTGTTATGGATGGGAATGGCCGTTGGGCCAAAGAACGAGGTTGGATAAGGATCAAAGGGCATGAGCAAGGAGCCCAATCGGTACAAGAATGTTTAACTGCTTGTTTGGAGGTAGGGGTTGAGTACCTGACACTCTATGCATTTTCCTCAGAAAATTGGAAGCGTCCGCAGCTCGAAGTACAAGGTCTTATGCTGCTGCTCGAGCAATACCTTGGTAATAAAATTGAAGAGATGAATAGAAACGGAATCAGATTTTCTGCGATTGGACGTCTAGAAGAGTTGCCTAGGAGTGTTCAACAATGTTTACACAAGGCTATTGCAGCAACAGCACATAACAAAAAATTAACCCTTACCTTGGCCTTGAACTATGGATCACGGAATGAAATCGTCGATGCTGTTAAAGTGATTGCCCAAAAAGTAGCTCATGGAACCCTCGATCCTAAGTCTATCAATGAAGAGCTCATTTCAGAGCACCTCTACACAGCCGGTATGCCCGATCCAGATTTATTTATTAGAACTTCTGGAGAATACCGAATTTCTAATTTTTTACTCTGGCAACTGAGCTATTCAGAAATCACAATTACTCCAAAACTGTGGCCCGATTTTAAAAAAGAGGACCTGTTGGCTGCTATTGAGGAATATACATCTAGGGAGAGGCGATTTGGAGGGGTGCAATAATTTCTTTACATTTTTTATTCAACTTTTTGCTTTTTTTTAAAAAGAGTGTACCATTTTCCTTCTTTATCAAATCTACCCTCATGAAAACACTATTTACAAAAATTCTCCCCCTGTTCTGTATTGCTACGTTAACTAACACTTCTTTTTTACATGCTGATAGTTCCTTAGCTATGACTTCACCAAAAGATCCTGCTCATACTTTTCATCAAGCCAAAAATGGGGGTTCCTTTGCAGCAATCTTGGAGGATGGAACAATTCAGTGCTGGGGGGATCCAGGATATGGAGGCAAGACTCCTAATTTACCACCAGGAAAAAAAGTGGTATCGATTGCTTCTGCTCATAAAGCCTTTGCAGCAATTTTAGAGGATGGGACGATTCAGTGCTGGGGAGGTTCAGAATATGGAGGCTCGACTCCTAAGTTACCACCAGGAAAAAAAGTGGTATCGATTGCTTCTGCTCATGAAGCCTTTGCTGTAATTTTAGAGGATGGAACGATTCAGTGCTGGGGGGACGCAGAATGGGGAGGCAATACTCCTAATTTACCGGAAGGAAAAAAAGTGGTATCGATTGCTTCTGCTCATAAAGCCTTTGCAGCAATTTTAGAGGATGGGACGATTCAGTGCTGGGGATATCCATTATATGGAGGCAATACTCCAGATATTCCATCATCAACCTGGTTGAATCGATTGATACACATTCCTAAAAAAGTGGTATCGATTGCTTCTAATGCTGGCGCCTTTGCTGCAATTTTAGAGGATGGGACGATTCACTGCTGGGGGGAGACAAAATGTGGAGGCAATACTCCTAAGTTACCACCAGGAAAAAAAGTGGTATCGATTGCTTCTGCTTTTAGTGCCTTTGCTGCAATTTTAGAGGATGGAACGATTCATTGCTGGGGGGATACAAAATGTGGAGGCAATACTCCTAATTTACCGGAAGGAAAAAAAGTAGTATCGATTGCTTCTAGTATTGGTGCCTTTGCTGCAATTTTAGAGGATGGGACGATTCAGTGCTGGGGGGACACAGAATGTGGAGGCATTGCTCCTAATTTACCGGAAGGAAAAAAAGTAGTATCGATCGCTGCTAGTAATGGGGCCTTTGCTGCAATTTTAGAGGATGGGACGATTCAGTGCTGGGGATATCCAGGATCTGGAGACATGACTCCTAATTTAGCACCTGAAAAAAAAGTGGTATCGATTGCTTCTGCTTTTAGTGCCTTTGCTGCAATTTTAGAGGATGGGACGATTCATTGCTGGGGGAACACAAAATGTGGAGGCATGACTCCTAATTTACCACCAGGAAAAAAAGTGAAATGGATCACTGGAATGGATGATTAGGTTTTTTATCTGCAAGTTTCGTTAAAAAGTCTTTAACCCGCATATTTCACAATTAATCTATTACGGTTTTTGAAAAGCCCATTAATAGTGTGTTGGTTTCGAATTGTGATTTGGGGGAGGGCTGTACTCCCCTACAGCCTGGCACTACTATCATTCGCCCGCCTTATGCTAATAAGCGTTGCACGGCACCTCATGACACTTTAGTCTAAATTTCGTTTTAAGTACTATGGACTTGTGTCTGATTTATCCAACTCACTAACATCTTCTTTTCAATCGTGGATGCTCCAAGAAAGAGTTATGGAGCTATCTCCTCATGGAATTCCACTCAGTGATCGGGGCTTTCGCTATGGGCAGCATTTTTTTGAAACAGTGGCGGTGCGGCATGGTACCCCTTTATTTGTTGAGCAGCACATAGATCGGCTGCTAAAGGCTGCAAAGAAACATCATTTCGGAACTGATACAGAGTGGCAGCAGAGTTTAAGTCACTTTTTAACAACAACACCATTCCAGGATGGAGTAGTTAGGATTTTTCTCACTGCCGGGGAGGGAGGGCTAGGAGAACCGGTGGTTAACCCTCGAATTGTCGCCTTGTGGGAAGTTTCCTCCTTTCCATCGATACAAAAAATGAATCAAGGAACAAAAGTGATTTCCCTGACAAAACATATTGGGAGTAAATATTGGGGTATTAAAAATGGAAATTATTGGGATCATATCTGTGCATTGCAGGAGGCAAGAAAAGAAGGTGCTGAGGAGGGGTTGGTTTTTAATGAAGATGGTTTTTTGATTTCTGGGGCCATCTCTAATGTGATTCTGTGGTTGGAAGAGGAAGGTGAGCTCAACCTGATGACTCCCTCACCCTTGCTAGGAGCTCGAGAGGGGGTGGTGCTCGATTGGGCGCATAAGCAACTTCCTCAAATGATCGAGTGTGACATCAGCCGTGCCGATCTTTCCCAAGTTCGAGCCATGGTCATTACCAATTCACGTCTTGGTGTGATGCCGGTTGCGATGCTTGATGGAGTTCGCTTGCCTCATTACAATCTTGGTCTTGAGCTAGCGAGAAAATACCATTCCCTTCATGGTTTCTAAACATCCTCATCACGATCTTTTCTTAAAAGCCCTTCGTGATCCCTCTCTAGCTCGATTCCTTCAGGAATATGATGTTGCCAAATCAGGGGAGGAGTTCTTGCTCACCCATGTAACCCAAGCGGCTTGGTCTTTTCTGTGTTCAACAATCATTGCAACATTAAAAAAAGCGAAGCCTGTTTGGATTCTTTGCTCTGATATAAAAAAAGAGGAGTATTGCTTTCAGGAACTGCAATCGTGGTTACCTGGAACTCTTTTTTTTCCAGATATAGAGATGAGCGCAGAGGGGCTTGGCCTTCCAGATCCAGAGCTCTTATCAGAGCGATTGGATATTCTAGGGAGATATGCTCAGGGGGAGGTCTTAACCACAGTGATAACAGCACGTACCTTGACTCAGAATGTTCCTTCCCCAAAAGAGCTCATATCTGCTCTGTGGCAAATCGATCTTGGTTTCAAAGCTTCTCCCAACGAGGTTGTAGAACGACTTTATAAACTTGGTTTTGCCCGTACGTCTCAAGTTGCCTCTCGAGGTGAATTGGCCTTGCGTGGAGGAATCCTCGATCTCTTTCCTTGGCAAAGCAACTTACCTTACCGCTTGGAGTTTGATGAAACTGCAGTTATTTCAATGCGCACGTTCGATCCTCATTCTCAGCGTTCGATTCAAGAAAAAAAAGTTTGTGAAATCCAGAGTGCTGATCTTGAGAAGGGGACCATTCCCTTTGCTCAACTCATTTCCACAGAAGATCTCGTGGTGATCTTGGGGGATGATTTTCCTCATGATGAGGAATCATTTAAAAAAATCGCTGCAACCAAAATTCGTATTATTGAAGGAATGGATCTATCTCAAAGTATCGAATCCCAATTCCAAAAAAGGTATGATGTTGCGTGCTATCCCATCCCTTTTGCTTCTTTTGGAGCTGGTGATTTTGTGATGCAAGAGTCCAAGCGAAAAGAATTTTTTGCACAAGTTCATGCATGGTGCCATTCCAAGAATGATGTGATTTTATTTAGCAGCACTGAAGGGGAGGAGGAGAGGTTTTCCGAGTTGCTCCAAAAATCTCCACTGGATGCCTCTTCTGTTGCATTGCGTCAGGGTGAATTAAAAGAGGGTTTCTCTTTCCCAAAAGCCTCCCTTGTGTTTCTTTCCGATGCAGAAATTTTTGGACGTTCTGCCCGCAGTAGTTGGCAGAGGTTTCATCGTCGTCAGGAAGAACATAGGAGTGTCCGTTCTGCTCTGAATTTTACAGAGTTTTTAGAAGGGGATTTTGTGGTGCACACCGATTATGGTATTGGACGCTATCAAGGAATCCAGCTGCTTCCTTCCTCCGATGGGACTGCCACGGAGGTGCTGGCTTTAGAATTTGATGAGGAGGCACGGCTTTTTGTTCCGCTTGAACATGCTTGGAAAGTCTCGCGTTATGTGGGAGTGGGAAAAGCGATTCCAACACTCTCCTCGCTCAATAATGGGCAGTGGCATAAGGCACGCGCAGCAGCAGAAAAATCGATTTTCCTCTATGCTGGAAAATTACTGAAGCTTCAAGCAGAACGTGAGATTCATTCCGGACATACCTTTAGTCCGGATACTCCCTGGCAGCGGGAGTTAGAGAAAAGCTTTCCCTACAAGGAGACCCAAGATCAGCTTCGAGCTATTACTGAGATCAAACAAGATATGGAATCTCCTCAGCCGATGGATCGGTTGTTGTGTGGTGATGTCGGTTTTGGAAAAACAGAAGTGGCCTTGCGAGCTGCCTTTAAAGCCCTCATGGATGGCAAGCAGGTGGTCTTCTTGGCACCTACAACTGTCCTTGCACAGCAGCATTATGAGACGCTACGCGAGCGAATGAGTCCTTTTCCTGTGAGCATTGAACTGATGAGTCGTTACCGCACTGCTGCAGAGCAACGTCAAGTGACTCACGGTTTAGCAGCAGGTTCCATCGATCTTGTGGTAGGAACTCATCGTCTTTTTTCACCTGATATTATTTTCAAAAATCTCGGGCTTGTCATTGTTGATGAGGAACAACGCTTTGGAGTGAAGCATAAAGAGGCTTTTAAGGATCGCTTCCGCTTAGTCGATATGCTGACACTCTCAGCGACCCCAATTCCGCGTACACTCTATCTCTCACTCATGGGTGCACGAAAAATGTCTTTGCTTGAAACACCTCCTGCCAATCGTCAGTCTGTAGAGACCTTGATCGCGGCCTATGATGAGCGGCTGATTCGCGATGCTGCTAAGCGGGAATTAGACCGTGGTGGTCAGGTTTATTTTTTACATAATCGTGTTCAAACGATTGAAAAAGTAGCGCTCCGATTACAAGAGTTGATTCCCAGCGCCCGTATCGCTTGGGGACATGGACAAATGGAGGAAAAAGCGCTCGAAGAAATCATGCACCGTTTTGTTGTAGGAGAGATCGATATTTTAGTCTCCACAACTATTATTGAGAGTGGGCTCGATATTCCTAATGCCAATACGATCATCATCGATCGAGCCGATCGTTTTGGGCTTGCTGATCTCTATCAGCTTCGAGGGCGCGTGGGGCGAAGTCAGCACAAAGCCTACGCCTATCTTTTACTACCTCGAAGCATGATGCTTGAAGGTGAAGCACGGCGTCGGGTCCAGGCCATTCGACACTATTCCGAGCTGGGTGCTGGCTTTAAAATAGCCATGCGTGATCTAGAAATTCGTGGTGCTGGAAATCTCCTTGGAACAGCTCAAAGCGGTCATATCACTGCTGTGGGTTTTGACTTTTATTGTAAAATGCTTCATCAAGCTGTCGCCACGCTTCAAGGGAAAAAATCGGAGATGGCTCCTCAAGTAAGTGAGGTAAGCCTATTGTTCGATTTTGTGGCTTTTTCTTCTTCTGCCTGGGCAATATCACAAGAGGAAAAAAGAAAAAAAGAAAAAGTGAATCACCAGAAATTTGTAGACCAGCTGCTTCCTGCTTTTATTCCTGAAGATTATCTTTCAGAGGCCTCGATGCGTATTGATGCCTACCGTCACCTTGCTGCTGCTCCAAATCGACTTGCTCTTGAGGAATTAAAAAAATCGTGGTCTGATCGTTTTGGCTCTCTTCCTTTACCAGCAAAAAACCTCCTGCTCCTAGAAGTGATCCGTCGTGTTGCTGCAGAACATCGTCTTACAAAATTAGAGACACGAGGTCCCAAATTAATGATGACACGTGGAGGAGACTATATTTTACTGGGCCACCAATTTCCACGGCTCACGAGTATTAAACCCGAGGCGAAATTAAAAGAAATTTTGGGATTTCTAGAAGGGCTACATTGATATCAGTATGAAATAACCGGGTTATTGAAAAGTGATGGTACTCTTGATGGAGGCCGTGTAGAGTCAGTTCCTGTTTTTGTTCAATGAATTATTGGCGTTCGCTTTTATTTTTAATCCTTACTGCTTTCCTCTCTTGCGGCATGCTCTGTGCTGAGGAAGAGATCATCAATGGAATGGCTGCCATTGTAAATAATGAGGTCATTACTTTTTCTCAGGTTCGTGAATTAGTAGTAGCACAAGAAAAAGTAGCAGCAGAAACCTTACAAGGGGATCAACTAGCAGCTAAAATTAAGGAGCTACGCCAGTCAGCTATTAATGATTTAATTAATCGCTCCCTGATCCTTCAGGAGTATAAGAAAAAAGAATTTACGATTCCTGAGTATGTGATTGATGATTCTGTTGCAAAGGTTATTCGCGAGGAGTTCGGAGGAGATCGAGCCGTTTTTATTAAGACCCTACAAAGTCAGGGCTACTCCCTTGCACGATTTCGTCAGCTTCAAAAAGACAAAATTATCGTTAGTGCTATGCGAAGTTCTAAACTCAAAGAGAACTATGTGGTCTCCCCTGTGAAGGTCCGTGCTTTCTATGATCAGAATCGATCTGCTTATACAACACCAGAGCAGGTTAAACTGAGGATGATTGTCCTGCATGAGGGAGATACTACAGGAACCGTGACCAAGATTTCGAAAAAAGGAATGGCTGATGAGGTTCGTCACAAAATTGCTGGAGGAGCGGAATTCGATCGGATGGCACAAATGTATTCGGAGGATTCGACTCAAGATTCGGGAGGTGATTTTGGTTGGGTAGAACGAAAGACACTTAATGAAACCCTTTCAAAGGCCGCTTTTTCTATGAAGGCGGGAGAGGTGAGTCCTGTTATAGAACTCGATAATAGTTACTATATTTTGATGGTTGAGGAAATGAAGAGTGCCTCTACTAAACCGCTGCAAGAAGTGCAGCAGGAAATTGAGCGACATTTGATTGAAGAGGAGATGCTCCAAGCTCAGGAAAGATGGATGAAAGGACTGCGTGACAAGGCCTACATTAAAATTCTCTAGGTGTCATAAGACGTTCCCATAATGCTTCATATCACTCTATCTTTCAAGCACTCCAACTTTAGGATATGAGCAATCGACCTATTAATAAAAATATTTCAGGATTAGCTGGATCGTTAAAACATCTGCTCATTGGCCTTACTGTGGGAGATTCTGCTGGTGTCGGACCAGAAATTCTCTCTTCTGTGCTTGAAAAAATAGAAGCAGACCCAGCATTGCTGTGTGGTTGTTCCATAAAAATTATTGGTAATAGAGAAGCAGTCAATCCTGGTTATCCTACACGAGCGACCTCTCAAGAAGCCATGAAGGCCCTAGAGCAGTCTGCTAGAGAATGTCTTTCTGGAGAGTTGGCTGCAGTAGTGACAGGCCCAGTGAATAAACATCATCTTCATGAAGTGGGATTTGCTTTTCCAGGACAGACTGAATTTTTTGCAACACGTGCAGGAGTTAGCGATTTTGCAATGCTACTCACTGGAGGGGCGTTAACAGTAGCTCTTGTAACGGCGCATGTTCCTCTCTGCGATGTTACAAAAATATTAAAAGCTTCAGAAATTATTCGAGTAGGAAGCTTGCTTCTTCATTTTTTAAAACAACGGGGGCTCAAAACTCCTCGTATTGCCATTGCTGGACTCAATCCTCATGCAGGCGAACGAGGGGATCTAGGAGATGAAGAAGAAAAAATCATTACTCCTGCAGTGACAAGGCTCACAGAAATGCATTCTGAGGCCCTCTTTGTAGGACCATTGAGCCCTGATACCGTTTTTTGGCAAGCCTCCACAGGGAGTTATGATGCCGTTCTTTGTATGTACCATGATCAAGGATTAATTCCTCTTAAGCTTCATGCCTTTCATGAAGGAGTCAATGTCACTCTTGGTCTTCCTTTTATTCGCACAAGTCCAGATCATGGTACCGCCTACGAAATCGCTGGTAAGGGGATCGCTCGCTCAGATAGTTATCTGGCTGCAGTGCAGCTTGCAGTCAAGTTGGTTCAAGGAAATATTCTGAAATAGGCGGCTAGAGTTCTTTTTTTACAACATCATAGAGTGATGTTAAATCAATGACCCCGTGAACTTGTTCTGATCCAGGTCCTATAGCCATGGAAAGAGTATCTTCTGCAATACCTATGGCAGAGGATTTTAAAAAAGAGCTTGGTTCAGCAAAAATACTTGTTGTTTCTTTGTTGTTTTCAGAACTAGATTCCGTCCCATTGATATTGTGGCCTGGTCCTGTGGACCAAGTAATAGAGGGAGCCCCCTCTTGGTTCAGGCCAAGTACAGCGACTCCTTTATCATTTCGAAAGGGGTATCCATTCATACGTAACCCACCAAGATTTTGTTTCCCGGTAGCAATTATGAGTGAGTTAGGACCTGCATATTGTTTTGCAATTGCAATGGCTTGATCAAATTCAGAGATCTCATGAAAGAGTTGTTCTCCGTTATTGAGCGACGCAGCTTGCGCGATGAGTGCATCATCTACTACAAGAAAATATCCGTGACGCGAGTGCTGGAGTCGCTGAATTGCTTGTTCTACGAGCTGTGCTAGAGATGGAAGAGTATCGTTTTGAATTCGTTCATTTTGAAATGGAAATGCCTCCTCTGCTAACAGTCCAAGGATGGGGGCGGACTTCCAACTTGGAATTGCAGCTAATTCCGTAATGGAATTAACAACGAGCACCCCTTTTTTTTCTAGTTGTTGAAGAAAATCTAGATTTTCAACAGGTGTCTCTGGATCCTCTTTTTTATGAATAGTGGAATCCAGATTCGTGAAATATTTTCTACCTCCACCAAGCATCAGGTCGATGGGAAAATGCTTTACGAGCTGTTTGGCATTCTCATTATTGTCCTGGGCATTGAGTGATTTTGCATAGAAGGCTGCAACTGTTTCTCCAGTTAGAGAACCGTTAGAAATAAGACCCAGTGCACGATTTTTATTCATCGCCTCCTCTAGGAGAGTTGTGAGTGGCTTTCCCGAAGGACTCATTGCTAGACTATGGTGATTGACCCGCTCTCCTGTGGCAATTGCAGTGGCAGCCGAAGCGGTGTCTGGAACTGCAAAATCATTGGCATAGGTGCGGGTAAGAGCCACTTGAGGAAATTCTTCAAGTGTGAGGCGATGGTCGGCACCTCCCTCATAAAGCCTTGTGGCTGTTAGCAAGCTAGGTGACATGCCGTCACCAATAAAAAGAATTATAGCGAACGGTTTTTGAATAGAATTATTCAAAAGAAAGAGTGTTCCAATTCCCACAAAAAGAAGAAAGCAACAAAGTGCAATAAGTCGGTTGCGAAATTTTGTGATCATAGAAATGGTGAGAGACTACTACTGAAGTGCTGCAAGGACCAACTTTAAACCTGAATATTTCATTCCGATCTATAACGGCGTTAGGAATGCTTTATGTGCCAACTTTTTTCTTCCTCTGCGGTTCTTTGGCGGAATGCTCAATAGATGGTAAAAAGCGAACACGGCAGTCCCTGTGGGGTAAACGTATGGTAAAAATCAGTCCTTTTCCTTCGCTGCTTTCAAGCATGATCTCACCACGATGCGCTCTAACGATCCTTTGGACTACGTGCAAACCGAGCCCATTACCATCAGTTTTTGTTGTGAAGTAGGGTTGAAAGATTTTGTCAAATTCATTGGTAGGTATACCAGTGCCAGTATCTCCAATGCTTACCCAAATGTGTGTAGCATCGTAACCTGTCAAAATACGTAAAATTCCACCATCCTTCATTGCCTGAAAACTATTACGAATAATGTTGTAAAGAGCTTGTTTGAATTGATTGCGATCTAGCCAGGTCTGTGGAATATTTTTTTCTAAAACGAGGTCTACTTCTATTTTTCGATTTTGAATCTCCTGTTTTAAGAAGGAGACTGTTTCTAGTATGATAGCATTAAGATCCTCTAGGTTGAGATCTACTGGGGTTGGGCGAATGGCATGAAGGAATTGGCTGATAATCTGGTCTAAACGGGTTACTTCGTTTTGGGCAATAGAAAGAGAATTATCAAAATCCTGACGTTGTTCACTTGGGATTTGTTTGAGACGACGTTCTAAGAGCTGTAAATGAATTGTAAGCGAGTTAAGGGGGTTGCCGATTTCATGGGCAATTTCAGCAGCCAGTAATGTGGCCACGGAGGAACGTTCGCTTTCAATGGTCT
>WBXG01000049.1 GCA_008932965.1 Verrucomicrobiota bacterium | reverse complement strand
TTGCAGCACTGAACGCTCAATCCATAAGCAAAACTGCTTCCATGGCTCTTGGCGTACGTGAAATACAAGCGCACCTACGAGGAGAAATTTCCTTAAATACGACTATTGAAAAAATCACTCAAGCAACCAAGCACTACGCTAAAAGACAAATTACCTGGTTTAACAATCAACATCATTTCTTGCCCTGGAATCTTTCTCATTTTTCTTCCATGGAGGAGGCTGTTAAAAAAGCAGCTATCACCCTATCTCATTTCCAAAAAAATCTTCCACTGCAGTAAAGCTGATGCTCCTCAATCTATGTAGTTTCCGTAATTGGAACTAGCCCTCCTATTTCATACCTATTCTGCTGCGGATTGCGAACGCCTGATGGATACTGCGTCAGCTTCGAATTGCTCCTCGGGCAGTAGGGACTCTTACAGCCCTGAGTCAAAATATGTGTCTGCGTTGACTTCGCTCGCTCCCGCTCGTCTCGCCCTTTCAGGGCTGTCTAGGGCTGTTCCCCAGCGGCCTCCTCGTCACGATCAGTATGAAAATCCGGGCTAAGGCGTCTTCAAAACTGAAGGAGTGACTACCTCAGCTAATTCACTTTTAGCTACTACAGTTGCAGCTTCTCCACTTCCAGCTACAAAAGTAGCAGCATCTACACTTCCAGCAGCTACTCCAACTGTAGCTCCATATGAAAGAGCACCTGCTACACCTAAGAGCAGGCAAAGTATAATACCACCCGCAATGACCATATTTCTGGTTGTGAACCATGAGTTATTGTTACTGGCAGGCTGGTTATCCGATGTCGAAGAGGGAGCATCTGGTTGAGCACTATGGTCTGAAGAATCGGTAACACCATCAGTTCTAGAACTAGAGGGAGGTGTGTTAACAATTTGATAAAGGCTTAGCCCACCAACATCCCCATTAACGGTAGGATCAAGGAGGAGCTCCCCATCTTTACAAACCCATTGAGGCCATTGAGTCAATATTCTATCGATACGACACAAAGTGAACTCATAGGGGTCAAGAAAACGGTAGGAATACTCAGAACTAGAATCATTTTTCCATTGGAGGAAATCTTTTGACTGCTGAGAAGTCCAATCCATTTTAATAGCAGTGAGGTCAAGTGTACTATCATCCTCATCTTGATCAGGAGCTGTTTCTTTTTGGAACTCTTGATAATCACCAATCGTGAGCTCGATGATCTTAGTATCGCATAAAGGAGCTGTTTGTGCCTGAGAAGAGGCTCCACCCATCATAATGAGAGCCATGGTCAGTATTCTTAAGCATGTAGGAAATAGTTGTGAAATAAGTTTCATAAATAAGTAACTTTAGTTTTTAATGTTGGAACTGTAATAAGGACTCTCTGCGGTTTTCAACTAGGACACTTCACTTTTTACAGACTATTTTTTTCCCCGAGATGATCAAGTTCTTTTTCCCAACAGGAAAATACAAATAGCAACATGCCATCACATTTACTTCCCACATTTAAAAAGCAATCTGTTGAAAAAACAATTTTAGTAGGTTTAGAGCGGGCGGGAAAAAGTAGATGGGAACTTCTTGAATCACTCCAAGAACTCGGAGAGTTGGCACGCACGGCTGGTGCCAAAGTCGTAGAAATCGTCACTCAAAAACTAGAGCATCCCACAGCTCCCTACTACATAGGTAAAGGAAAAGCGGAGGAGTTACTTCCTCTTGCAATAATGCACGAGGCATCTTCTATTATTTTTGATGATGAATTAACACCAGCTCAAGGACGTAATTTAGAGGTTCTTTTATCGTGCAAAGTCTTAGATCGGACCCAACTGATCCTCGATATTTTTGCAGCTCGTGCACGCTCGCGTGAAGGACGACTTCAAGTGGAACTCGCCCAACTTCAATATTTGTTACCACGGCTCACTCGTATGTGGGGACATCTTTCACGTCAGACGGGAGGCATAGGTACGCGTGGTCCAGGAGAAACACAGCTCGAAGTGGACCGACGCCGTGTTCAAGAACGTATTTCACGTTTAAAAGAAGATCTGCGTGGAGTGCGCCAAGTTCGTACTATTCAACGAGAAGGTCGGCTGCGTCGCCATTGGCCTTTAGTTTCTTTAGTTGGCTATACTAATGCTGGAAAATCCTCACTCCTCAATCTTCTCACCCATGCAGATGTATTAGCCGAGGACAAACTCTTTGCAACACTGGATCCAACCACACGACACTGCATTCTTCCGAATCATCAAAAAATCCTACTCACTGACACTGTCGGTTTTATTCGAAAATTACCGCATACGTTAATTGAGTCTTTCAAAGCGACATTGGAGGAGGTCGAGCTTGCCGACCTCTTAATTCATGTTGTCGATCTCAGTCATCCACAATACCTCGAACAAATAGAAGCAGTTGAAAAAATATTGGCAGAACTTGGGGCTGCAGAAAAAGAAACTTTGCTCGTTTTTAATAAAATTGATCAACTGAAATATCCAGCACTCGTTCAAACTCAATTGGCCCGCTTTCCTGGAAGTGTGGCCATTTCCGCCCTATCTCAACGTGGAATCGATGCATTCATTCATGAGCTGGAAAATCGTCTTGCACGCACTCGTACCCAAGGATCGTATGCTTTTCCTCCAGAGCAAAGTGCTCTTCTTGCAGAAATCTACCGCAACGGGCATGTGACGAGCCTTCATTACGATGGAGAAACAAGCATGATCGATGCCATTGTTCCTTTAGGGCTGGCTCAACGACTTCATTCTTTTAAACGGTAGGAACATTTTTGGATTCTGTAGTGAATTCCATTAAAAAGGGGATGAAAGAAGCACTGTATTAACTCGCCTAATTTGCCCCATCAGTCTTTGCGGCCTCCTCGTCACAATCGGTATGAAATATCCGGGCTAGGAAAACTTCGAGCTTGGGCACAGCATCTATCTGACATCCTGGTCTCCGCAGGTGATCAAAATGATATATCCAACCTAGAAACCCTATTTTCTATTATGATTCAACTTGATAGGATAATCTTTCCAGTACCTATTTTACCTTCGTCATGATTTACCTTGATTACAATGCTACCACTCCTTTATGCCAGGAGGCTTTCGAAGCGATGCTTCCGTGGCTCAAGGGTGACAATGGAGGGTATGGTAATCCTTCCAGTATTCATTATGCAGGACGTCAAGTACGAGCTGCTATCGATGCATCTCGTGATCATTGGGCCCATTGGCTTGGAGCAAAGTCGCATGAAATTATTTTTACCGGAGGAGGAACGGAGAGTGATAATCTTGCTCTTTTAGGATTAGCAAGACGCCATCGAGCACGAGGAAACCATCTCATCACCGTGGCTACAGAACATCATGCTGTCTTACATGCAATGGAGTTTTTACGTGATCATGAGGGCTTTGAATTGACCCTCTTACCAGTCAATCATGAAGGAGTCGTTGATCCTAGAATGTTGGAGGAAGCATTACGACCTGAGACAATTTTGGTTTCGATCATGGAAGCCAATAATGAAACTGGGGTTATTCAACCTATCCCAGAACTTGCTGCGATGTGTCGCACCCATGGTGTTTTGTTTCACTCGGATGCTGTTCAGACTTTTGGAAAACGTCGCTGCATGCCATATGAGCTAGGAGTCGACGCTCTCTCCATAGCAGCACATAAATTTTATGGACCCAAAGGTGTGGGACTCCTCTGGCTGCGTTCAGGAGTTTCTATTCATGCGATTCACCATGGTGGGTTCCAAGAGAATGAACGACGCCCTGGAACGGAGGATGTTGCCAGCATCATAGGAATGACAGCGGCTGCAAAAGTAGCACTTGCTGAAGTTGAATCCAAATGTGAAGCCCAGCGCCAGCAGAGTCTCAGAGAGATGCTCTGGAAAGGCATTCAAATGATTTATCCTACAGCAGTACGTCATGGAGATCCTCAACACACACTCTCTAACACACTCAACATCCATTTTCCTTTGACGGATGGTGAAACACTTATTATTGCACTCGATTTAGAGGGAGTTGCTGTTTCTAGTGGCTCTGCCTGCATGGTTGGATCGATTCAATCATTCCATGTGTTACAAGCCATGGGAGTCCCTCCTCAAGAAGCTCAAGCGGCAGTTCGTTTTTCCTTAGGACGACAGACAACTGAAGCTGATATTAATGGAACAGTGACTGCTTTAGAAAAAGTGTTAAAAAAACAGCACTCCACAACGTGATACTTGACTCCCGATGTCTCTTCGAAAGATTATTCGTCATTTTATTAACCCTCCCTCTAAGCCAACGTCGATCATCAAAACAAAGAGACACGTTCAAGGTCAGCGTGATGAAATGTTAGAAAAAAAAGCCTGGGAGCTTCTACAAACTCATGCTCCAGCATTAGCAGAACGAGTAGGTGTCCGTTGGAATCCGAGACTGCGAACAACCGCTGGGCTAGCGTTCTATCATACTTGGGAAATTTTGTTAAATCCTGCACTCAAGACGATTTCCGAAGTCGAAATAGAAAAAACCTTGAAGCATGAGCTTGCTCATCTGCTTGCGCGTGATCGTTCCGGAACAAAACGTATCGCTCCTCATGGAAAAGAATGGCACCAAGCCTGCATCGACCTTGGTATTCCAGGAGAAAAAACAACCCACCAACTACCTTTTGTAAGGAGCAAGCAGAAGCGGAAATTTTTTTACCGCTGTCCTACATGCAATGAAGTATTAAGTCGTGTCCGAAGACCCTGTCGTGATATTGCCTGCCTAAGCTGTTGTCGAAAACATGCTGGGGGTAAGTATGACAAACGATTTCGTTATCAATTGATTAAATGAGCCCGGATATTTCATACTGCCTGAGGAGCAATTCGAGGCTGACGCAGTATCCATCAGGTGTTCGCAAGCCGCAGCAGAATCGGTATGAAATATGCGGGTTACCGTGAATCATTGGAATGAAGTGTTAAATACCGTCGTTGCGTTACTTTTCCTGTTGCTGGATCTAGAGATTCAATGCGCATTTCTTTGAGCATCCAGAGTCGATCAATTTTTTGAGCAGAAATCACTTCAAAACGTTTGATGAGTTGCCCCTGGTGGTTCCATCCTTCCATACGAATTGGAGCACCACTCTTTGGATCAATCCAAAGACGAGCACTTCCGTAAGGGGTTGTTGACTGGGAAGGAGGATTGAGTTCAATTATTGCAGTGCTGATTCCGCGAAGGGTCTCTTCTCCGGCTAATCGAGGATGAGGCCAGTAAAGAAAGCTTAGCGACAGATCATCATAGGTAACACCCGTTCCCCTAACCTCTTGATAGCGTTTTGAATCGCTGATGATACTTCTGGATCCATCTTTGACTTCGCTGAGTACCGAGGTTGTAGGCTCTAAGGTTAATATGATCGTTTCATCAGGATCATGAAGCTGATACTTGATATGACCTTCATCAATTTTAAAGGTCAACACAAGTGGCTCTTCTCCTCCGCGAATTTCTGCAGAGAGGGTGACCGGATGATCCGTAGGACGAAGCCGTGCCAGAGAAAGAAGAGCTTCTGCAGATTTTTTCGCTTCTTTTGCCTCTTGAGCGTTAGCACTACAAATAATGGCAAGAAAATAAAAGCCCCCAAGAGCAGCGGCATAGAATTCTTTCACGTTGAAATATGATTGCAGCGAAACAAGGGGATCCCTATTCCATGATTTGGAAATCTCTTTTTAAGCTGGAACGGGAGCTGGCAACCCACCTGTTGGAAAATCAGGAAGACTTGGTTTTGAAATTTCTCCCGAAGAAGCCATGGGAGCTGGAGGAATGGGAGGAGGCTTTTGCTCTACAATAGGAGGGTTCTTCATGTAACCAAGATGAATTAAATCGGCAACCTGGGCTCCATCGAGTGTTTCAAATTCCAACAAAGCTTTTGCGATGAGTTCCACCGTCTCTTTTTTTTCTTGAAGCATTTTTGAAGCACGTGCATAGGCCTCATCGATGAGGCGCTTCACTTCGCAATCGATTTGTTGTGCTGTAGCTTCGCTATATTGACGCTTGCCGGCCATATCTCGTCCAAAAAAGACATAGTCACTATCTTCGCTAAAGCGAATCATCCCAAGATTGCTCATTCCCCATTCACAAACCATTTTACGAGCCAGCGAAGTAGCTTGCGAAATATCACCAGCAGCTCCATTAGAGATATCGTTAGTGAACATCTCTTCAGCGATGCGTCCCCCCATCATCATGACAAGACCATCGAGTGATTCTTTTTGTTGTGTGGAGAGTTGATCTTTTTCAGGAAGATACATTGTAGCTCCGAGGTATTGACCTCGAGGAATAATTGTCACCTTGTGTAGAGGATGGGTATGTTCGAGAACTACATTAAGCAGTGCATGACCTGCCTCATGCCAGGCAGTTGTGGTCTTTTCTTTCTCCGTCATCGCCATACTACGTCGTTCTTTGCCCCAACGCACCTTGTCACGTGCCTCCTCTAACTCTGGCTGGTTGATAGCTTTTAAACCCTTACGAGCAGCCATCAGAGCAGCCTCATTAAGGACATTGGCAAGTTCAGCTCCTGAGTACCCAGGAGTGCCTCGAGCGATTCGTGAAAGGTCAACTTTTTCGGAGAGTTTGACTTTTTTAGCATGGACTTTGAGGATCTCTTCACGTCCTTTAACATCCGGGAGACTAATAGTTACTTGGCGATCAAAACGTCCAGGACGCAGTAATGCTGGATCGAGCACATCGGGACGATTGGTTGCGGCAATAATAATGACCCCTTCTTGAGCATCAAAACCATCCATCTCTACTAAAAGTTGATTGAGCGTCTGCTCGCGCTCATCATGCCCACCACCAACACCATGACCACGATGGCGTCCCACGGCATCAATTTCATCAATGAAAATAAGGCAAGGAGCAGATTTGCGCCCTTGTTCAAACATGTCACGGACACGTGATGCTCCGACTCCTACAAACATTTCTACAAAATCAGAACCACTAATGTTGAAAAAGGGAACATCGGCTTCTCCAGCTATCGCACGCGCTAAGAGTGTCTTACCAGTTCCTGGAGAACCAATCATGAGCACTCCTTTAGGAATACGACCTCCCAATTTCTGAAAGTGTTTGGGATCACGTAGAAACTCAACAAGCTCTTGAACCTCTTCTTTGGCCTCTTCCACTCCAGCAACGTCCTTAAATGTGATTTTGTTTTTTTCTCGGGCAAGCATCTTAGCCTTACTTTTTCCAAAACTCATTGCACTCTTACCTGCCATTTTAATTTGAGACCGAAAAAAGAAATAAAGAACTAGCAGGAAGAGAATCACTGGAAAGAAACTCACAAGAGCCGAAAGGAGCATGTTGGATTCTGCCTTAGGCGTTACAGAGATACCTGCAGCACTTAACTCTTTTTCAAGAGTGCCGCTGTTGAAAGGCATAAAGACTGTTGTTTTAAAGGGAACTGCTATCTCTTCTGCAGAATTTTGTGTTTTTTTAAGATAAAATCCACTCAGTGCTTGAGTGTTTTTTCCTTCTTCCACAAGCAATTCGAGTGGTTTCTCTGGGGTCGAAATAATTTTCCCATCTTTTAACAATACTTCAAATTTCGGAAGAGAAAGTTCTTCAGAAGAGATAAGATTATTTCCTCTAAAAAAGAAAGCACCACCAATGAGCGCAAGAGCAATGACAACTAAGAGAATGCCGCGCCAATTTGTAGGATCGTTGGGGACTTTATTGTTTTTTAAGGGAGAAAGGGGGCCCTCTTGTGGAGAAAGATTTTGATCAGACATGAAAATTTATGAATTCTTATAACTTTACAGAGATCTGACTCAATTGCAAATGAATCAAGAAAAGTAATGGCTCCCGTGGAAACGAGTTCATACGCTTGCCTCAGGCAAATACGACCGAATCATCAAAAAATTCTGGACTCGCTACCTATTACTCGTTACCGGTTACTTTTTTCCCTTTCATGAAAAGCAACACGCTCGTCATTTCCCTACACGATGTCTCTCCTCAGACACAAGCAATAGTCACCCAACAACTCGAAGAACTCCGTCTTATCGGCATTACTCGTTGTTCCCTCCTCGTGATACCAGACTATCATCATCATTTTCTCATTTCTCAATTTCCTAGCTTTGTGACATGGCTTGAGGAGCAAGCTCACCATGGACATGAAATCGTGTTACACGGTTATCATCATCTCAGAGCTCCCTCCACGAATGATCGAGCCTCCAAGCGCTTGATGACAGAGTTCTATACTGCAGGTGAAGGAGAATTTTATGACCTCGATTACGAACAGGCTAGCAGGTTGTTGAAGATGGGTAAGGGAGTATTGCAACAGGTTGGTTGTGACACCTCACAGCTTTTTGGCTTTATTGCTCCTGCATGGCTGCTTGCAAAAGAGGCAGAACATGCTGTCGCTGATGAAGGATTTCTATATACAACACGATTGAAGGGAATCATCGATCTTCGGAAAAAACCATCTCGTTTTTTTCCTTCTCAAAGCATGGTGTACAGTGTCCGTTCCGCATGGAGACGGATCGTAAGCCTTATTTGGAATGAATTGCTGTTTCAATATGCCACCTATCAAAAGTGGCCTCTCCTGCGGGTGAGTCTCCATCCAGTGGATTGGAAATATCCAGCTATTCAATCGCATCTTCTCTACAGTATCAAAAGAGCCATGAAAGATCGTACTCCAATGACCTATGAATCGTGGTTACGCTCAGTATGAAATATCCGGGCTAACGCAGCATCTATCTCACATCCCAGCTTTTGCAGTAAAGACATTTTTAGGTTCCAAGTTGGCAGCTTTCAAAAATTGAAAGTAAAACTTCACCCTTCTCTCTTTATTCCATATTCTATTGGTCACTTCCATGTCAAAAGTTGACCTTCATCTTCATACCTGCCACAGCAAACGTTCTTCCGAGTGGCTACTCCGGCGCTTGGGAGTTCCTGCGAGCATGTCTCAACCACGCAAGCTTTATACAAAGCTACGTGATGCAGGAATGGATTTTTTTACTTTCACTGATTATAATTCCATTGATGCATGCTTGGAGATTGCAGATTTAAAAAATGTTTTCCTAAGTGAACAAGTGAGTGCTGTTTTTCCTGAGGATGGATGTCATATCTCTCTCCTTGTTTGGAATATCACCGAAGAGCAGCATCGATCTATTCAAAAGCTCAAAGAGAACATTTATGAGCTACAGCACTATCTCGCATCTGAAGCGATTGCTCATGGAGTAGCGGCTCCTTTGATGGGACTCATAGATCAACTACAGCCTCATCATCTCATGAAGCTGGCACTTTTATTTCGACATGTGGAGGGACTCAATGGGCGCTATGATGCTTTCTTACATGAAGTGACACTTTTTTTATTTTCCCTCACCCCCGGTGATATTGAGCGTTTTGTGGAAATCACAGGTATTTCTCCAACACATGAAGAGCCATGGAAAAAATATTTTTTTGGTGGTTCTGATGATCATGGAGCAAGAATGATGGGCTCCACTTATACTGAAATAAAAAATGCTCCCACCATTGAGCGATTTTTTCATCAATTTCGATTAGGCCATCTTCAAAAACATGGTTCTAGTGGAAGCCCTTCCTCGTTAGCTCTGGATACCTATCAAGTTGCTTTTTCTTTTGCAAAAGAGCATTGGAGCGGCAAGAAAGAAAATCTAGGATTACAACTCTTAGAAAAAGCATTTGGTCGATTCATGGAGGGAAAAGATCCTACCGTTTTTTCAGCAAGAGAAAAAATAAGTTTTCTGATGCAAGGTGTTGTTAGTGGTAAAATTTTTGAACTCGCACGCACTGGAAATCATTCACTCTGGAAGGAATTATCCAACTCTCTTTCTGGGACCTCGATGAAAGCGGACCTTGCCCGTTATGTTGATCAAGAGAAGGATCCCAGCCGTCGTGCTTTTCAAACAGCAAACCTTCTTGCAAGCCGTTTGGCTTACCGTTTTATTCTTCAATTTCTCGCCCAGCTCAAAAGCGGACACTTTTTGGAGAGCATCCAGATGGTCAGCCCTGTTATTCCTCTCCTAGCATTGCTAAGTCCCTATTTTTATGCTTTTCGCAGAGTTCCTTTAAAACAGTTGAGAGAAGCAGCCGCAGCTATGCGCAAGCAGGTTCCAGAGATCCTTAGCAAAAGCCGCCGAGCCTGGTTTACAGACACCTTAGATGATGTCAATGGTGTCTCTACCACCATTCAAAAAATGACTGCAGCAACGGTATCCTTAGGTCATGATCTCACAGTGATGGTATCGAGGGTTGCTGTTACTGTTCCAGAAATTCCAATCAAAAATTTTGAGCCTATTGGTGAATTCGAATTACCAGAATATGAATTACAGAAACTCAGTTTCCCCCCCCTTTTACCAATCATTGATTACCTTGAGCGAAAAAAATTTAGTGAGGTAATTATTAGTACTCCTGGGCCTGTAGGACTAGGAGCACTGTGCGCTGCAAAGATTTTAGGGTTACCGACGGTAGGAATTTATCATACAGATTTTCCCCAGTATGTTCGTATTCTCACTGAAGATGGATTAATGGAAACACTAACGTGGAATTACATGCATTGGTTCTATGCCCAGATGGATCTTATCTATGTTAACTCGGAGCATTATCGCCGCTGCTGGATAGAACGCGGTTTTCCAGTAGAAAAAATTAAAATTTTACCCCGAGGACTCGATACCATTTTTTTTCATCCTACTAAACAAGAGAGCTCTTTCTGGAGAGACCATGGCTTGCAGCCTGGAGAGATTGGTGCCCTCTACGTGGGACGTATCTCCCGCGAAAAAAATCTCGATCTCCTAGCTGCTGCTTTTCGCCGATTACTCTCCCAAGGAGTGAAAGTAAGACCTCTTTTTGTAGGCCATGGCCCCTATTTATCAACTATGAAGGAACTCTTGCCTGAGGGACTTTTTGTAGGAGCATTGCACGGTGAAGCATTAGCAACGGCCTACGCCTCCGCTGACTTTTTTGTTTTTCCTAGCACCACAGATACCTTTGGTAATGTTGTTATTGAAGCACAAGCAAGCGGATTGCCGGTTATTGTTTCCGATGTGGGGGGACCTAAAGATCTCATCCACCACAATGAAGATGGTCTCATCGTGAAAGGTTTGGATCTTGATGCCCTCACTCAAGCAATAAAACGTCTCACTCTTGAACAGGAAACTAGACAAGAATGGGGTCTCAAAGCTCGTACACGTGTTGCGGAGCGTAATTGGCAACATGCTGCTCAGCTTTTTTGGGATGGAATAGATTCATCCCAATAAGTAAGGGTCATGATGTGATCACACAAAAAAATCTCGGAATACCCGAGCTAACCCCGGTCTTCTAAGAATGAAGATCAATACCAAGATCCCCGATCTTTCCAAAATTGAGTCCTTGAATGGAGGAAGTGGATGCCGCCATTTCACTAAAAAGAGATTCTAGTGTCGAAGCAACTGGCTGCTTGGAAAAAAGCTCTAAAAGATCACGCAGAATCTCCCAATCATCACGCGCCTCCCCAGGAGCTTGAATCGCTTGATTAAGACGCTGAAGACGACCCTTGACATTAATCATGGAGCCCCGTTTTTCAGCTGGAGCCGAACCAGGTAGGAGGATCGAGGCAAGCTCGGTGGTGGCATTCGGTAAAATATCAACAACAATGAGATTTTTTAACTTCTCTAATGCAGTAGTTGATATTCCAGCGCTAAGGGCATTTTCGTGCAAACATAAGAGGGAAGTAATCTTGCCGGAATCAATCCCTGCTTGAATTGCTTTTAAACACTCCCCAGGTTTCTCTCCTGTAAGTCCCATTAACTGGGCGCCTCGCGTGTTAGGATTACCATCTTTGGAAATTAAAAAACCATCCCCCTCTTGCGAACGAGGGCGAATATCCATAAGTTCGACCTTGAGAACTTTCGCAAGACGACGTGCAAGAAAAAGCTCCTCATTGGTCATCCGTCCTGAAGCAATCATAGCAATTGATCCAGCTGGTTCATCCTTAAGAGCGCTCTGAGTTGCGTTCAATGCTTCTGACCAAGAAGCTTTCTTGAGTCTCTCATCATGACGAACAAATATTTCTTTGAGACGGTCCTCACGGTGCAGGTAAGTGTAATTGAGACGATGTGAGTCAGGCATCCAATACGAATTGACCTCCTCATTTTGACGAGGAGTGATTCGGTAAATTTTATTTTCACGACTGCTAATAATGATGTTACATCCAGTCCCACAGCTCACATCGATCGTCTTAGTCTCTTTTAAAAACCAGACACGCATTTTAAAACGGAAATCTTTTGAGGTCAGTGCACCGACAGGACAGATATCAACCGTGTTAAGGGAATAGTTGTTATCGAGACGTTTTCCAGGATGTACGGTCAATGTGGTGTGGCTTCCACGATCGATAAAGCCAAGCACATCATCGTGGGCAATTTCTTGCATGAACCGAATGCAGCGGGAGCAAAGGATGCAGCGTTCGTCATCAAGAATAATATGTTTTCCAATATCGACATGTTTTGGTTTTTTAACTTTATCTTCATGAAATTGGGAGCCACCTTGGCCATACTCTACAGAAAACTCTTGAAGGCGACACTCTCCAGCCTTATCGCAAATGGTGCAATCAAGGGGATGATTGATCAGTAAAAATTCCATCACTCCTTTGCGACATTCTTCCACCAGTGGAGAACTGGTACGCACTGCCATTCCTTCAGAAACTTCCAAAGCACATGAAATCGACGGACGCGGACTCCAGTTAATTAAAGGATGTCCATCTTCTCCTAACTCAGGCTTCCGATCCGGAGACATTTTAGGAGATCCTGTCTCGACCAAACACATCCTGCAGTTGCCAGGAATACTTAATTTCGGATGATAGCAGTAGTGGGGAATATGGTGCCCTGATTGTTGACAAGCTTCAATCAAACGAGTTCCTTTCGGAAATTGTTTCCAGGCACCATCAATCTGAACATTGACCATAATATTTTCAGTAGTGGAAGAACTCATGCGTGAAGTCATGGCCGCAACGCGGCAATTAAAGTTAAAATGAAGAAGTTAAACCGAAAATTTCACACTTAATTTATTAAGGCTTATGTAATGCTCTATGGCTACTGCGTTGGTCTCGAATGATAATTGTAGCATATGTACTCATACAGCTCGGTATCACCATTCTTCACCCACCTTGCACTAATAAGCTTTTCACAGCGCCTCATAACACTTCAGTGAAAAATATAGGGATCCCATAACTCTACAAAAATAGTGTCTTTGATGAAACCTTTAATTTTTAATAATTTTTTACGATATCCTTGCCTTCAGCGATGCTTCCGTTTAGGGGTAATCAGCTGTTTTTTTATGGATGGGTGGCAGAGTGGTCGAATGCGCTCGCTTGGAAAGCGTGTGTGCCTTAATCGGCACCGAGGGTTCGAATCCCTCCCCATCCACCAAACAGCTCATTGCTCATGAACACTAGCCCGCATATTTCACACTAAATCTATTACGGCTTGTGGAAAGCTCATCATTACTGCGTTGGTCTCGAATTGTGATTTGGGCAGTATGAAACATACAGCCCGGCATCCCAATCCTTCGCCCGCCTTGTAC
>WBXG01000048.1 GCA_008932965.1 Verrucomicrobiota bacterium | reverse complement strand
ACGGCTTGTGGAAAGCTCATCATTACTGCGTTGGTCTCGAATTGTGATTTGGACAGTATGAAACATACAGCCCGGCATCCCAATCCTTCGCCCGCCTTGCACTAATAAGCTTTGCACGGCGCCCCATGACATTTGAGTATGAAATATCCTGGCCAAATATATTAATATTTAAGGGCGATCTATAATTTTTCCTGTCTCATCAGGGTGATCTATAATTTTTCCTGTCACATCACAGATGTTCCCTTTTTCATCAAAACGATAATTTGGATATTCCCTGCTGAATGTTGTTATGAGTTGATCACGCTGGCTTATAAGATCGTTTGTTTCTGCAATGAGTTTTCCCTTGGCCTGCATCTTTTCTTTTAGGCTATCTGTACGTTGAAGTGTTTCTTTTTGTGTTTCCTGTGGTCTTGATGTAGTGAGACTTTGAATTTCCTTTTCTATACTCTCCCGTTGTTGAGTTAAAACCTGGATGCGTTTAAAATGTTCACGGTATTTTCCTGCTATCTCCCATATTTTTTCAATTCCTACCTCATCCTCTGGAGTTTCTATCGATTTTAGAGGTGCTCTTGGATTATTAGAAGCAGTTGAGCTAGGCTGAGGATGATTTGAATTGAAGTCGGTATCAACTACTGATGTAACGGAGGATCTTGGTGTTAAAGACGCAGCAGGATCTATCTTCTCTGAAGTTTGATCACCAACCTCTCTCCAAGTAGATGCTATTCCTATTTCACCTTTTACTTCTTCTATTTCCCTCCGAGTAGATACCAGCTCCTTATTGAGATGTTCCGGCATTTCTATATTTGCGATTTTTGAATTAAAATCTTGTCGATATTGAAGATTTTTTTCTTTCTGAGTAAGTTGCAACAGTTTATTTTGTAACTCCTTTAGGCCCATTAGGCCCATTTCATCATTGCTAGATCTACTAGCTGATGGTAGGGATGCCAGTGCAATAGGAGTGCCAAAAAAAGAAGATTGAGGCGGATTGGAGGTATCCTCAGGAGCTACGGGAGTCGTTCCAATAGGGGTATCGTTTCCTTCAATAAATAGCTCCGGTTGCAAAAAATTATTATATTCATTTGGCTCTGCTTCAACTTTCTGTGAGTTGAAAGATTTCACTACTCCCTTTTTGGATGAAAGCGGAACTAGGCTCACATTAAGATTAAAATCATTATCATCACTAGTTGTCTGAAAAGGTATCATTTCTATTCCACGCTTGTAAAAACGCTCTACATTTTTTTTATTTCCAAAAAAACATCTCATGATCATTCCATGAAAATTCTTGGGAGCAGAGGTAAAGACAAGATGTTCTTTGTTATCAATCTTCTTAATCATTGCATTAATGATAATATCGTCAGGAGAGGCTTGACGACTCAGAGTCATAGAGATTGTTTTTACATTAGGATGGGAACTCGCCTCTTTCATCTCTCCAACATTCACTGATTGAGAGCCAAAGAGAGCATCATAAATTCCAGAGCGCATTGCTGCAAATTTCGATGTAATGTTCACAAGGTTTTTTTAGTTTTTAATTCCTATATTTTAAACAGATTGAATAATCAGGTTTTTTGCAGAAGTCAATGCCTCGGAAAGAGCAGCTACTCCTGGCCCCCCTCCGCGTGCAGACTCGGGAGTGCCACCACCTTTGCCTCCGATGAGTGGGGCAATTAATTGGATGAGTTTGTTGGCAGCGATCTTATTTTTAAAATGAGGAGAGACCGTAGCCATGAGTGAAACAGCTTTTTGTGATGTTCCAGCAAGGAGAACAACACCCTCAAAACGGTTTTGTAAAGCTGCTGCTACAGCTTGTAGGCGTGTGGCATCTGCTTCTTGAAGGGTAGCAATAATCGTAGGAATAGTTCCTAATATCATCGATTGAGAGATAAGAGAGGAGGCCTGCTCCTGGGCAATCTCTCGGTGTAATGAGTCGATTTCTTTTTCGAATGAGGAAATTCTTCCAAGGGTGAGTTCTAGTTTTTTTTCTAGTTCCTGAGATGGGGTACGTAGTATTAAAGCAATATTACGTAGAGTGGTCGCTTCATTTCTTGAGTGCTCATGGGCTGCAAGACCAGCTACTGCCTCAATCCGTCGAATACCAGCAGCGACAGCTCCTTCACTCACAATACGAAACTGACCGATCTCACCAGTGCGTCGCACATGAGTGCCGCCACACAATTCCATAGAGAAGCCATTCAAGACACTTGCCTCTCCACCGATCTGCACAACACGAACGCGATCTCCATATTTGTCGCCAAAGAATTGTATGATCTCGGGACGTTTTTTTACTTCGTCGTACGGGAGCTCTTGCCAGCTCACTGCATGATTTTTTAAAATCTCTTCGTTGATGAGGCGCTCAATCGCTTGTAGCTGAGCTGCGGTGAGGGGAGTGCTGTTGAAATCAAAAGTCAATTTGTCATCTCCCACAAAAGAACCTTTTTGTACGATATTGGTTCCAACAACTTGATGTAAGGCCCAATGTAAGAGATGTGTTGCTGTATGATGACGCTCTATGGAGCGGCGATAAGCTTCCATGATGCTCAAGGTTCCCTTAGAATGGAGTTCTGGAGCCTCTCCTTTGATGAGGTGAAGATGAAGAGGTCCTTGTTTTTGAGTGTCGATGATGGAGTAGATTTTCCCATCTGTTTCAAAGGAACCAATATCTCCCACTTGTCCTCCCATTTCACCATAGCAAACTGAACGATCCATGATGAGCGCTGTGAGACCTTTGGGAAGGGAAACGATTTCTAACAAGGTGGCTTCTGTGCGAAGGCTTTCAAATCCTAAAAATTCTGTTGGCACTTGAGTCACGAGTGAGGAGACCTGGATGATCTCTTTTTTTTGAGCAGCACGAGCTCTTGAACGCTGTTCTTCCATGAGTTTTTCAAAGCCAGCGTGATCCAGGCTCAGGCCGCGTTCACGGGCAAGAAGCTCTGTGAGGTCAAGGGGAAAACCCTGTTCATCATAGAGACGAAATGCTACTTTTCCAGAAATTGTTTTTGCATGAGCAGCTTCCTCTTCAAAAAGTGCTAATCCTTTCTCGAGCGTCTTATGAAAAGCCTCCTCTTCACGGCGAAGGACCTCTGAGATTTTGTGCTCATGGATGCGTACCTCTGGAAAGGCCTCTCCCATAATGGTAGCAAGGAGTGGTGCCAGCTTGTAGAAGAAGGGTTGATCGAAACCGAGGGTGCGCCCATAGCGAACAGCACGTCTTAGAATACGGCGTAAGACATAGTTGCGGTCGGTATTGCCCGGTTCAATACCATCTGCAATAGAAAATCCTAATGTACGTAAGTGATCGGCAATCACACGAAAGGCAACATCGATTTTTTCTTCCTCTGTAACAGGAATGAGTGAACCATCAGGAGAGCGTTGAGGAAGAGTAGAGCAGTAACGCAGGCCGCTCATTGTTTCTAGGGCTTTGAAAATAGGATGAAAAAGATCTGTCTCATAATTAGAAATAATAGCATTCCCAAATTCTCTAAAACCATGTGTTGCCTGCATGATCGAACAGAGGCGCTCTAAGCCCATTCCTGTATCTACGTGGCAGTGCTGTAGGGGGAGAAAAGAACCCTCGGCAGTGGCATTAAATTGGATAAAGACAAGGTTCCAAATTTCCATGCACTCGGCAGCTCCCTTGTTAACGAGTGCTCCTTCTGTATCTCCATAGGGAGTGAGATCAATATGGAGCTCTGAGCAAGGTCCGCAGGGGCCAGTCTCCCCCATCATCCAAAAATTATCTTTACGGTTTCCAGGGACAATATGAATTGCTGGATCAAGTCCAGCTTTTATAAAGAGAGAAGCCCAGAGATCGTAGGCCTCTTGATCGAGGCTAGCAGGGTCTCCCGGAGCAGGCTTATAGATTGTAGCGTAAAGGCGTTGGGGTGGAAATTTCCAAATTTCTACAAGGAGTTCCCAAGCCCATGAGATTGCCTCTTTTTTAAAATAATCACCAAAGGACCAGTTTCCCAGCATCTCAAAAAAAGTATGATGATAGGTATCGAGTCCTACATCTTCTAAATCATTGTGCTTCCCTCCTGCACGAATGCACTTTTGGGAATTTGCTACACGTGCCGGTGTGTGAGGGGACGTGGTTTCTCCAAGAAAGATAGGAACGAATTGATTCATTCCAGCATTAGTAAAAAGTAGATTTGGAGAACCAGGAAGAAGACTCGATGAGGGGAGGATAGAGTGCTGCTTACTTTGAAAGAAAGTGAGGAAGGAGTTACGAAGTTCAGAGGAAGTCATATAAAAATGAGGCTAGGTCAGGAATAGTGACAATATTAACCCAGAGGGCAAGCGGTCCTAAAATATAAAAAAAATGGCACCGAATTACTTCGATGCCATTGAAAACAAAAAATGTTTCTATTTTAGAAAGAGAGACGAATTCCAACACGAGGTAATGCTTGGCTTAAGGCAAAGTTACCGTTGTTACCATAGAGCCAACGGCAGTCAGCAAAAAAGCCGAGGTTTCTCATGAAGCGCCATTCAAGACCCCCTCCGACATTGCCATCTCCTTGACTTGTTGGTCCCCATGTTGCTCCACCACCAATCATAGCGTAAGGAGCAAGATTCCAAGCACAGATGGGGTAACGCAGAAGGAGATCAGCCTGAAGGCTTGTATAGGCTTGGAGCCCAGAAAAACCACTCATCCCTGCATTGTGTTCACTTCCTACGGAATCATCTACTCCAAGACCTAAATATTTTGAAAAGAAATAACTCACTCCGAGATTGCCACCAAGGCCTTGTTTGCTTTCTCCTCCACTCATGCCAACCAAGCCAGCTGTGGAGCTATCAATTTGCCATTCATGGGCGTGAAAACGGCAGTCATCGGTAGTAACAATAACTTTTTTAGATGAAACGGATTCACCCGCACAACAAAAGGAAGTTGTTGCGAGTGCTAGGGCAAGAGATAACAATGTTTTTTTCATAAAGGTTTTGTAAATAGAAGTCATGAACATGCGATAAAAGGAGTGAGAGTGCAAAGGAAAAATAGGTAAAAAGATAAAAAAAAACGGCACTGGAAAACCAGTGCCGTTAAGTAATTTTTAAAATATTTAATTAGAAAGCAAAGCGAAGTCCTACACGTGGTAAGGCCATGCTAAGTTGTCCAGCACTTGTGGAACCACCGTAGAGCCAGCGGCAATCTGCAAAGAGACCGATGTTAGGAGTAAAACGATACTCAACACCACCACCGACATTACCGTCACCTTGAGAAGCAGTGCCCCAGCTTGCACCGCCACCAATCATGAGGTAAGGAGCAAGATTCCAAGCACAGATAGGATAACGTACTAACAAGTCAGCCTGAAGGCTATCAACGCCTTGCACACCAGAATTGCTAGATGGCCAGAAACCACCAACGGAATCATCAACTCCGATACCAATAAATTTGGTAAAGAAGTAATTGACACCAACGTTGCCGCCAACGCCACCCCCGCTCTTATTATTATAGTTACCACCAGCACCAACTACGGAAGCATCCACTTGCCATTCATTAGCACGGAAGCGACAGTCATCAGGTGCGATCACGACTTTTTTGGAAGAAACTGCTTGTCCCGCCATAGACACAGAGGCCGTGGCAAGAACAATAGCAATTAATGATAATGTTTTTTTCATATTTTATTGGTTTAAATGATTAGAATGTACTGAGCGCCCTCTCTGATAATTGAGATAGGGTAGGAGAGTCAACAGTTAAATTATTTTTTTTAATTTTTATTTTACACCTTTTTTTCTTCCTTCTTATCTACTGGAGGGGCGAGTTCTGCGGGCAACGTTATTTTTTCCTCGGTTGAAGTAACGGTTTTCTCATCAGGAAGAATAGCAATAGTGGCCTTAGGAAGTTCTAGTCTGCCCAGTTCTGCAGCATTTGGGAGTTCCTCAAGAGAGCGTAGTCCGAAATGATTTAGAAACGACTGGCTAGTGGCATAGAGGAGGGGTCTCCCTGGAATTTCAGCTCTCCCTGCAATGCGAATAAGGCCACGATCTAGGAGTGTCTGAACCACTCCATCCACAGCCACTCCACGTACAGCCTCCACATCAGCACGCGTGATCGGTTGTCGATAGGCGATGATGGCTAGTGTTTCTAATGCTGGAGCACTTAAACGCGTAGAACGAGCTTCAGGAAAAAGGTGTCGAATCCATGGAGCAAAAGATGATTTGGTCTTAAGCTGCCATCCCGATGCTGTTTCGTGTAATTCATAAGAACGATGAGAACTTAAAAGTTCTTCATGAAGCATCTGAAGTGCTTCTGAAATTTCCTTTTCTGTAATGTGGATCAATAATCCTGGAGCCTCTGCTGGTAAGGAGGTAGCAGCACTTTTGATCAAGGCAAAAAGCTCTTTGAGTGAAAGTGCCTTTTGGGAAGTAAAAAGAAGAGCTTCTAAAATAGAAGGGAGCATAGATAGTTTGCTATGAGTAGGGAGTGCTTCTTCGTTGATGGTGGCTTGATGGTTCATTATTAAAAATAAGGGTGTCCTAGTCTGAAAATAATCGGCGAGTTAATCAGCTAATGGGCTTTATTGTTGAATCTTATGATGACAAGACAAATTCTCACTCTAGCTTGTATGAGAGGATTTACTCTGAATGAGTATTAACGAACTGGTCCTGCTGGTCGATTTTAGGAGCGGACTCTTTCCGTTGCTCGATCCAAATGGAGCCACATGGAGTTTCCTGACGCACAGAGAGGTATCTCATTCTAATTAACTCTAACATTGCAAGAAAAGTAACAACAAGTTCAGAGCGTGTACTCGTAGAAGAAAAAAATTCTTCAAATTTCATGGCAACTCCATGATCTAAGGCACGCCTAAGATAGTGAATACGATCAGCAACGGTGAAGGTTTCTTCGTAAATTTCACCGATACGTTCTTCTTGAGGGAGTCGGTTGAGTGCTTTTTGAAAAGCATGAATTAAATCAAAGATGGAAATCTCATTCAACAATAGTTTCTCTTGAGGAAGTAAACTCAAGGTGTTCTCAAGAGAAGTTGCAGGACGTGAAAAAATAGTGGCTTGAAATTCTTCCTGATCCCGAAGATGAAGTGCTGCCTCTTTAAATTTTTTATATTCAATAAGCTGCCGAATCAGTTCCCAGCGAGGATCATCTTCCTCAGCATCCTCCTCAGGCATTTGCTGGCTTTGGGGAAGAAGCGTACGGCTTTTGATGTAAAGAAGAGTGGCTGCCATCACCAGAAATTCTCCAGCAATCTCAATATTGAGAACCTCAAAGGCATCTAGATAGTCGAGGTATTGTCTGGTGATATGCTCCAAAGATACCTCATAGATATCAACTTCTTCTTTTTTTATTAAATAGAGCAAGAGATCTAGAGGGCCCTCAAAGACATCAAGATTCACTTTGTAAGCATCGATCTGTAATAGGGATTTATTTTTTACAGATGGGAGTGTGTTGTGATTTTCATCGAGTTGATCCATCTGAAATCTAAGATTATTTTTACAAAAAAAGATGCTCGGTTGGTGCAGCGAGAGCAGGCGATTTTGGAAGGCTAACTAGGATTATATAAAATCTTTTGTCACTACTCCAGTTGAGTTGCTTTAGCAAATAGAGGTGAGTATGCAAGAAGCCCCATCATGGATATTACTTGAGACCCCGTTTCATTGCCTCTTTAGCAACACGGAGTTTGTGTTTTTTTACTTCAGTTCGTTTTGTTTTATATTTACGAAGTTGTTGAGAAAGTTTGTTGATCGTTAAATCAATAGCTGCATAAAGATCATCTTCGGCATCTTCAGCATGCACATCAGGACCAGGAAGTGCTAAATGGACCTTGACCACATAACGTTTTTTCTTCGTTTCATCATGCAGCAAAACAATATGTGCTGCGATGATGGAAGGGGTCATAGTTTCAAGATGCTCCACCTTTTCAGAAACATAAGAAAAAATTGCAGCAGTGAGTGTCATGTGACGCGGGCTTAAATGGATTTGCATAGTAGGTATTGGACTAAGGATGAAATTTGAAAACGAAGGCTTTTAATAATAGGATGTATGATTCTCTACTCACGAATGATGTTGTTTGACAGTACCTCGATGATCACAAGCCCCCATCGATCTCTTTTGTGTTTGCGCGATGTTTTGGGAGATCAGGTACCAAAGGGCTGCCCCCAGCAATAGGGAACATAGTTTTTCTTTCCAGTGATGAAGAAGTAGCTGCTGCATTTTCAGGAATAATAAGTTGGCTTAATCGTTCTCGAAGTTGCTGCTCATTAAGGTGACGATCAATGGATCCTCGATAGCAAAGTGAAACATAACCTGTTTCTTCAGAAATGACGAGAACGATAGTATCAAATTCTTCACTAAGCCCTAACCCAGCTCGATGGCGCAGTCCTATTGTTCGTTCTAAATCATCTCGTTGAGAGATCGGAAAAATACAACCAGCTCCCACAATGCGATCATTGCTAATAATAACCCCCCCATCGTGCAACAGTGTTTTTGGATGAAATAAGGTCATAAGAAGCTCTTTTGAAAGCAGGGCATCAAGTTTAACACCAGTTTCAACAATAGCATGGAGGTCCATATCACCTTCTAGAGCAATGAGAGCTCCGAATCCTTTATTAGAAAGATCAAAGACAATGGCGGTTAATTCCTCAATAGTCTCGCGATGTTTCAATGCAGAGGTAAAAAAACGATGGATACCAAGTTGATTAAAGGCACGTCGTAATTCTGGTTGAAAAATAATGACTAATGCGATGACTAAAAAAGCAGAGATGCTTTTCAATAGCCAACTCAGAACAACAAGATTCAACTCCTGAGAAATAAAAGTAAGTGCTACAAATGTTAAGATGACCCAAATTAAAATTTGGGCCCCTTGAATACGCTTTAAGTAGAGATAACTATAGTAAAGGAGTATTGCTAAAATGAGAATCTCAAGTCCAGAGGTCCAATTTTCCTGTAAAACGAGGATCAGTTTTAAGAAGCATTGTAGGAGAAAGTAGAGAGCATCCAATAATGGCTGTTGGTTCATAAGGTAACTGTTTCTTCAACGTAAATCATTTAGAGATGCCACATTTTTTCGATTGTTCTTACTGCTTCACGGTGAGGATGTGGATCATGGACGCGGAATAGGAGTGCTCCATGGTAACGTGCGATCGAGGTGATGGCAACGCTAGGGAGCAAACGTTCTTGAACTGTTTTTCCTAAAAATGATTTTCGAGAATGCCCCAGGAGTAGCGGAGCTCCGAGTTGTGTTAACTTGGGAATCGCTCTGATCAAGGCATTATTATGTTCTGCGGTTTTTCCAAAACCAATTCCAGGATCAAGAATGATTTTGTTTTTGGAGACTCCAGCACTCATGGCTCTTTCGCGTGCTTCTATTAAAAAAGTGATGACAGCTGCAACAACATCATTCTGGGGATAGGTCGGATTTTTTTGCATCGTAGCAGGTGTTCCTTGATGATGCATGAGAATAAGTGTTGAACCAGTGGAGGCTGCAACTTCTCCCATTCTTGGATCTCCAAGGGCACTCACATCGTTAATAATAGTGGCACCGGCTTGAATGGCCGCTTGAGCGACTGTGGCTTTAGAAGTATCGATGGAAATGAGAGTGCTCGTTTTTTTTCGTAATTCCTGAATCACAGGAATCACACGTCGCAGTTCTTCTTCCGCTGAAATGGGCACAGCACCAGGTCTTGTAGATTCTCCTCCAATATCTAAAATATCGGCTCCCTCCTCAACAAGTGTCAGCCCCCGATGAACAGCACGTTTTTTTTCTAAAAAAAAACCTCCATCAGAAAAAGAATCTGGAGTCACATTGAGAATACCAAGAATCAATGCACGATGAGCCATAATCATATATTTTTTTCCATTCAAGGATGGTAGTCAGAGGAGGCATGCACAATAAGTAAATAAAACGCTCTATTGATCCACCATTAGACGCTTGCATAAAGCAAATAAATCAAGATTCTTGTTATAAAAATATGGCTAATCATCCCATCTCACTCATTTCTCCGATTCAGATAGTACAAACATCTATTGCTAATAATAGCGCCCGTAATGCTCCTGCAACTCCAGGACTTCCTTCAAGCGGGGCTGCAACCTCTGCTGCAAACGTCTCTACGGCTGGAAATGCTGCAGCCACAGATGTACATTTGATGCAATCCAGTGATGCTACCACATTTGTTTATGGTTCTACAAAAAGCAACGAGTTAGCTGCTGGCAACAACTACACAACGGTAGATGATGCCGGCAAATTGGCAACTAGAGTTGCCAGTGATAACGACGTTATTGATGAGATAAAACGTGAAGATCAAGGAAAGAAGAAACAAAAAAGACCTGGGGAGAAAAAATCGAAAAAAGACTCGAAGTCTGAGGAGTTTTTTCAAGAGCCTGCAGATGATGGCTACCACCTCAAAAATACGATGATGGTAGCTAGTCACGGTATTGTTTGAAAATTTCATAGCAATCTTTTCCATCTTGTAATGTGACAATAGAGTCGTTTTTTGTTAAAATATTTTGCTTATGTCTACATTCACACCAACGGATAATTCAACATCCTCCGATTGCATCTCCATCATCATTCCTTTTTATAACGAAGAGGAAAATGTTGAAACAGTTCTTCAAGAAACACGAATCACGAATCCAGGTGCAGAAATTATTGCGGTGAATGATGGAAGTCGTGATGCAACAGAAGCCTTGATCAAAAAATTCCAGGATGTTCGTCTGATTTCTTTTTCAAAAAATTTAGGTCAAAGCGCTGCTCTCTATGCAGGTCTCCTCAATGCTTCACATGATCTCTGTGTGCTGATGGATGGAGATGGTCAAAACGACCCTGCTGATATTCCTATGTTGATTCGTGAAGCAGGAAATTATCAGGTTGTCTGTGGCTACCGTCGTCAACGTCAAGATAGCTGGCAGGTGAAAGTGGCCTCCAAGATTGCTAATAAAACTCGACGATTCTTTACGGGTGATTCGGTGCGTGATGCAGGCTGCACCCTTAAAGTGATACGTAAAGAATATCTGCCTCTTCTCATTCCTTTTAATGAAATGCAATGTTATATGATTGCAATGCTAGAACATGCAGGACTGACTTTGGGACAATTTCCGGTCAATCACCGTCCTCGTCGGTTTGGAAGTTCCAACTACACAATCCTTCGACGCGCCTGGCGCGGAGTATGGGATCTGCTTGGGATTTCATGGCTTTTGCGTCGGCAAATCTGCTGGCCTGCATCACATCCCCATTTCATGAAATAATCGGACCATTGCTGCTGGTTCTTTTAAGTTTCACCAACTCTGCAGGCTACTCTCTACTCTGGAGAACCTCTCTTCCTTCGTCCAGATCGAGGAAGTCAAAAAAAGTCTGAATATCAGAACGATCTCCATAGCCTCCTTCTTGAAGGCGACGTCGTAATGTTTTAGAGGCCTGATCACGCCAACCATACTTCCTCATATACTCATTCCATAGGAGGATCTCTTCCTTGGAGTGAATCTGGCCTTCCTTCAGAGTCCACGCCCATATCTCTTCATCAGTCGCTCCAGAGGTGACATATGCGACTAACTGCTGATACTCGATCCCCAAAAAACGAAGACAAAAACCATCCATTTTTTCAGGATGACCTAGATTAGAAATATAATCCTCAGGGAGTCTATGAGCAGCATGCAGACGAATCTTATCAAGCAGGCGAGGCAAGTAAACTAAGCCGTGGAGTTGATCATAAGGGGTTCGAGGAAATGGGTCCGTGCTCATAAGCCTGCAATATTAATTTCTTTGCGAAGAGAATGCGCTCAATAAAAAAAATCCTGTTGCCATACAGATACAGCTATCAGCGATGTTGAAAGGAGGCCAATAATAGTTCCAAATCTGAAAGCCAAGAAAATCGACCACATGTCCTCGAAGTACACGATCGCAGAGATTACCAAGGATTCCGCTTAAAAGTAAGACCCACCCAAGTTGAAGGGAGAGTGCTACAAAATGATGCCGTTGCCAAAAAAGCAGAAGTATGGCAGCTAAGGAGACAATCATAAAAAACCGATTGCTATCATGCATGATCCCAAAGGCTGCTCCCGTATTGTAGAGATGGGTTAGGTAAAAAAAACGAGGAACGACTTTAATCGTCCCAAAAAGGGGGACTGCATAAAGCACCAGTAGCTTGGTCAGTTGATCGCAAGCCATAAGTAAAAGAACAATAGGAATAAAATAAATTGGGGATGTCATGAAGTGGATAAAATAAAATCTGTGAGGAAGAGTAATGTGTAAAGATGCGCAGGTGCAAGAAATTCTATAGCCCGGATATTTCATAATAAATCTATTACGGTTAGTGAAAAGCTCATCATTACTACGTTGGTCCCGAATTGTTATTGAGGGGACGGTAGGGACCCATGCAGCCCGGCATCATGATCCTTTGCCGGTCTTATCCCATCAGCTTTTCCTACCTCCTCGTTACGATCATTATGAACCTTAATGCCTCAGTTAAAAAGGACCTGATTGCCCTCAACACTTGATATCAAGAGGCATTCATTTATTGAGGTAAGATGGTATCACTTTATCTTTTCTCTCTAACTAATAGTACAAGCTTGATCAGTTTGTTTAGCTCTAATTTTAAAATCCTCTGCTTCTCTTGAGTATTGCTGAATACGTTGTTGATTAGGATTTGGCTTTTGTGCTTTAAAAGCTGCATTAATAAGAGCCTCCCCTGCATTACTAAGGTACCCTGCTTTTTTATTCAAACCTTCAGCTTCTGCCTCTGCGGCCTGTTGATGCAAGCTTGCTGACTGAGTATACCATTCAATTATTTGTTGATTAGGATTTGGCTTTTGTGCTTCCTCGGCTACATCTTGAAAAGCCCTCCCTACAGAACTAAGGCACTCTGCTTTTTTATTCAAACCTTCAGCTTCTGCCTCTGCGGCCTGTTGATACAAGCTTGCTGACTGAGTAAACCAATCAATGCTTTGTTGCTTAGGTTCTGGCTTTTGTGCTTCTGTAGCTGCACTAAAAAGAGCAGTCCCTGCACCATGAAGGTATGATGCTTTATTAAGCTGATCTGCATCAAGTGCCTCTACAGCCTGTTGATAAAAGCTTGCTAACTGAGTATAAAAATCAATGCTTTTTTGATTAGGATTTGGTTTTTGTGCTTCCAAAGCTGCATTAAAAAGAGCGGTCCCTGCACTATGAAGGTATGATGCTTTATTAAGCTGATCTGCATCAAGTGCCTCTACAGCCTGTTGAAACATACCTGCTGAATGAGTAAACCAATCAATAATTTGTTGATTAGGATTTGGCTTTTGTGCTTCCTCGGCTACTAATTGAAACACCTCTGCTGCTCTATTTAAAGAGACCCGTATATTACCAAGAGGAAGCAATGGAACTTGAGCGAATAGATCTTCACTTTGAGCCAGCGCTTCTTTTTCAATACAGAGCCACTTATTAGCTGAAAGATTGGCTTGTTGGTCTTCACTGAGTGTTTCATAAGGTGGGCGTAACAATGTGGCAGAAGCAACTCTGGCTTCAATGAGCTCAGACTGATGAGTGATCGCATTAAGGAGATGTCCCCTGCTTCTT
>WBXG01000047.1 GCA_008932965.1 Verrucomicrobiota bacterium | reverse complement strand
CCTTGATCCGAACTATCGTAGATCGGACGGTTGGGGCATCGGATTCTTTCCGGATACTAAATCAATTAAACGTATGACTCCAAAAGGCATTAATTTAGGAGTTAGGTGGGGCCAGCCAGGCTCAATGGATGTTGGAATTAAGAAGTGGCCTTGGAAAAGCCCAATGTCTACTTCAGAATTCTACAATGAGGCAATGCTCTGGGCAGCTGACAATATCGATTTCGAAGATGTTAAGAGCAAGCCTAATCCAAAGGCTTGGAAGTACTACACCAAGCGTACGACCGGAAATAAAGAGCACGATAGCAAAATTGAACGAGAAGTCGCTCGAATATCAAGAAATTAAAAATAAACAACTAAGTAATGAGAATAATTGAATCATTTAGCGGTTGGAACAGGGAAATCCTTAGCGAGAGCACCAAGGCCGCCAAGGAATATATGTTCCAACTCGCCGCAAAAAAGAATGGACAGAGCACAGCTGATCTTAGTCCAGAGGATCGAGAAAAGATATTAGCCGATCCGAAGTACGCTGAGATCGTTTCAATAGGCTCAACCTATCCAAACTACTTGCCAGCTCTGCTCAAGTTTGGTTTTGAACACAAAGCTAGTGCGGAGGACCTGAAAGGCCTTTTGCAAACCATGCAGGATAAAAAGCAACTACTTACTCAGCTAGGTCGTTCTCCACAAGAGGTTCTCGACGATTATTCGAATCGCGAGCCCAAGGACGGAATAGCCGGTTTCGAGCAGCTCACAGATGCGATTCGTACGATCGAGCGCGCAAGGGAGGCCAAGTGGTTCATCGATGCGATGCCACAACGGCTTAGAGATCAGTATCGGTCCCTTAGCCCAGAAGAAAAGCAACCATTCATCACAGCCGCGTTTAAGATGCAGGAACTTGGAGAAGATGCGACAAAGCGTTTCTTTAAAAAGATTATGGCCTTTGCCAACTCGCCGATCTCTGAGGTTGGAGACTACATTTCCAGATACCTAAAGGGCTTCGCAAATCTTGACCTCCAGAAGAAGATAGACAATATTGAGAAACTTGAGCCGGAGGCTGGCATCATCTATTCAGATGACCAATATTTAGTAATGAGCGTTCGTACTGAACAGGCACAAAAGGACCTGTGTTCGGTTGCTAACTGGTGCATTAATCGTGGATCTTTTGCGACCTATGCGAATGATGCTGTTCAAATTAATATTTTTAACTTCGGCATTCCATCGAACGATCCGATGTTTCTTACCGGTACGACAGTGTACTACACGGGCAAAGTCCGGACTTCTCATGACATCGACGATGCAATGATTAAGAAGTCTGACGATCCAGCCAAGCACTTATCGGAATTGGGATACCCAGCTGATGTTGTAAATACAATCATTCGTGAGCTGCCTCGCGAAATGATGGTTAAGAAGGTCATTTACGAGCTTAACCTCGACAAGAAGAAGCCAATTGAGGTTCTTTTCAATATTGTCAAACAGAGCTACGCAGTTGATCCAGAAACTAACCCTGAATCGCTAGCAATCGTTCTAGATATCGTTCAGAACAGAATTAAAGATAACTTATCAAAGGGGGAGGTTGTAGATCTCTACACCAAGGCAGGAGTTCTTTCAAAGTTCTCAGCGATGCTTGTGAAGATGCTCATTGACCAGAACGATCAAGAGAGCATGCGCAAGATAGTAGATGCGACTCTTAAGATATTCGCGACAGTTAATCAGATTGCAAAGGACGATCCAAGCCTAGTCTTTCCTCAAGTGAAGAACGTGCTTGCTCAGGAAAAGGACGTACTTAAGGAGCTTGGTCTAAGTTCCGGAGACATTGAATCGGTAATGGAGTATATTGATCAAGAAATGATTGACGAATTCTTGATGGCCGAGCCTGCTGTGAAACCCCGCACAGCACCTACTATTGCACCGACCAGACCAATGCCAAAGAGGCCAGGCCCGGTTCCAACCAAGCAGCCGTTTAAGGCTCCTGAGCCAGCTAAGGCCGAGGCGGAGGATGTTATTGCCCGCTACGAAGAACTCATCAAAAAAGAAAAATCAACAAAATGAAGAATTTCAAGACCTTTCAACAGGCTCTAAATGAGGCTGATATACGTCAGAATCCAGCAGTTTCACCGATGTACCTTGCAAGTCTTAACAAACGGGCTGAGGCAAACGCGCAAGCGGTTGAACAGAGATTTGGTCGTGATATGGGTTCCTTAATGCGCGCAGTGCATGAGGTTCAGTCAATTCAGCGAGGCAAGGAAAAGCAGCTAGTTGATCTGACCCGTAGTGTCATCATGAACCAGTACGGCTCGATCCTTGGCGATGTTGAATTGGACATTCGTATTCCAAATGGGCCTCGTGAAATGAAGACTCAAATGAAAGCTCATGAGCAGGAGAACGATCTTCAAATTCCAAAGATTAAGGAGCTTGAGAACGAGGACACAAAAACCGCCGTTCACAAGCGTAAGATCCTAAATATGATAGCTCAAGGTGAGGCAATTAATTCAAAGCTCATGCTCATGAGCGAGGAGAACGTGAACGGCCTCATCGCGCTATTCGGTAATGAGCGCGCTCAGCGAATGGTCGAAAACCTGGTTAAGATCACCGAGATCTGTAATGCTAGGGATTGGCGAATTCCAGAGGAGGTCGCAGCGCGCATGATCGAGCAGGGCGATGCGCTTAGTGGGGTTTCAAGAATTGAATGGAAACCAAAAAAAGAGTCTGATCAGGAAGAGGAAGGCCAAGATGAAGAAGGTTCAGAAGAGGAAATTGAAGGGTCCAACCCGCGTATCATTATTCTTGGTATGGATCAAGCAATGCTCTTCCACGAAGCAGTTAAGGGAATTTACGGATTAATTAATCAGGGAGGTCTTGCTCATCTTGACGACACCGCGATCCAGACCGTCTTCATGAACGCTGACACAGCAGAAGATGAAGCTCAGGACCTTAAGCGAGCCAAGATAACTGCAGCAGATCTTCGCGATTTTCTCAATCAGTTCCCTGAGGTTTCGCAAATGGAAAACGGGCGAGAATACGTTTGGGGTAAGATGATCGATGCAAACGTTCTACCTGATACACAGTTCCTTGAACTCATGAAGAATATTTTTGATGCATCTCCTCTGTTCCGTGAGGGCGAGACTGCGACTCCTGAAGCCACCGCTGCTATGGCGAAAGCAAAAGCAGTGGTTCAAAAGATCATTCGCATGATCCAGGAAGAGCTAGACGAGTACGAAAAGGCCATGAAGGATTGGGAGATGGGCCAGGAAGATGAATCAGAAGAAGGCGAAGACTCAGGCGACCTTTATGCTCAGCTGGGTATTAGTAAACCAGGAGCCGAGTCGAAGCCTAAGAACGAGCTTGAAAAGCTACAAGCCGAGCTCGATCAAGCAATTGATGATGAGGACTACGTAAAAGCTGCTAAACTTAGAGACCAGATTGAATCCCTAAAGAGGTAAAAGTAAATCCTAATTGTAATTTCAACTAAAAGGCCCAAAATTTGGGCCTTTTTTATTGTCTAAAAAATGAAGTAGAGGCAATCATAGCCAAAAGGCTCAAGAAAAATTTCATAGGTAAGAAAGTACAGTTCGCCTGTATTTATCGCTGTATAAATAAAAACATGAAAGACCTCCTCTTTATCGTATTGATCCCCATTCTAGTATCTTCTTGCGATACTCAATGCTACACTTGCACACGTGAGGTTGCTAGAACGGCTGATGCACCATTCCCAGGTTATCCAGTTACCGCAGTTACGAAATTTGATGCAACCAAAGAAGAGGCCGAGGCCTTCAATAATCTGCTAATTATTGAAAAGGATACAGTCAACGGCGTCGTGCTGACGACCAACATTAAGACCGTGTGCGGCCGCTGAGCGCAGCTTTACGAGCTGCTTTTTTATGATTTTTTTAACTTAACTAAATAAGTATCAAATAAATAGCACTATATGAGACCACGTATAAAATTTGCAATCGCGCTATCCAGTATATTCACAATATTTCTTTTTGTGATAAAGTTACTGGTCCTATTTGAAGTTATTCAATCCACCAGGGAGACTCGCTTTACCGAAGCCGCTTGTATTTCTCTTATTCTTCCGTTTTTTTACACAATCGTAATGGATATAGTCAATCACAATAAGCTGTTTAAAGAGGCCTTACTTTCTAGAGAATCTGAAATCGATGAGATGGATAAGTTTATAGATCTCGCAGCAATCGTCTCAAGAGCTGACGCGAAAGGAAAGATAACTTATGTGAATGAGAAGTTCTCGCAAGTTTCAGGATACTCGTTGGCTGAGGTTTTAGGAAAGGATCACAATATTGTAAATTCCGGAACTCATCCAAAAGAGTTTTGGGCTGACATGTACAAAACAGTAATCAAAGACAGGCAAATCTGGAATAAAATCTGCATTAATCGAGCTAAAGATGGAAGCCTCTATTACGTAGACACTCATATTAAAGGCCGCTTTGATCATGACGGAAAGCTTGAAGGTTTTATGTCTATTCGCCAAGACATTACAGGTAACCGAAAAAACGAGGTTGAAATTCGTAATAGAATGACTGCTATAAACCAGTCAAATGCAGTAATTGAATTTGACCTTGATGGAAATGTCATTTTTGCAAATAAGTTATTTTTGGAAACACTTGGCTACTCTACTGAATCTGAAATTGTCGGTAAACATCATCGACTCTTTGTTGAGGATGCCTATAGTAAATCACCTGAGTACACTGATTTTTGGGAAACACTTAGGTCAGGTGCATTCTTTTCCGGTGAAATTATTCGAGTTCGCAAAGACGGCTCTTTAGTACACTTACGCGCAACATACAATCCAATTCTCAATATAGACAATAAAGTCTATCGTATCATGAAAATTGCGACTGATATTACAAACCTGTTCAATCAGCAGAAAGAAATTGAAAAGAAGAACACGTATTTAGAGCATGCTGCCAAAATAATCAGGCACGATATGCACTCCGGTATTAACACCTACATTCCACGAGGTATTAGTTCGCTTGACCGTAGAATGCAAGGTTTGGACCTGGCTGAACTGAAGCTTGAAGCTCCGTTTAAGATGATAAAGGAGGGCCTACGCCATACGCAAAAGGTTTACAAGGGAGTCTACGAATTCACTAATCTCGTTAAAAAAGATGCGGTACTGAATTTGCAGGATTGTGATTTACGAGAAATTCTGATGGACTACTTGAGCGCGACCGCGTATAGGGACCAAGTTCAAATCGGCGATTTGGGAAGAGCTCAGGTTAATGAACCTCTTTTTTGTACTTCAATCGATAACCTAATTCGAAATGGTTTAAAGTACAACGATAGCGCGTCAAAGATAGTTAAGATTAGTCGAGAAGGCAATTCTTTGCTGATCGAAGATAATGGGAGAGGCTTGGGCCGTGAAGAATTTAAAGCGCTCTCTAAACCGTATGCCCGCAAAGAGGGTCAACGTGAATCCGGCACAGGGCTTGGCCTAAACATCTCAATTGCGATAATCGAGGAGCATAAATTTAAAATCGACTGTGATGTAATTAATTCTAAAGATGAAGTATGTGGCACCAAAATAACCATTAAATTAAATGAAGATTAAGATTTTCTTGATTGCGAATCTGATCTTTGTGGCAAACTCTTTAGCCCAGACCAGATATCCGCTTCGTACGATTTTTAAGGAGGACTCTGTCGTAATCCTAAGTTCAGCCCAGTTTAGTCGAATTAATTCAACCCTGGCCTCTCAAGAAAGACAGCTTAGGGCAGCTCGGGCAGATAAGTTAAATTCATCAAAGGCTGGCAAACAGGTGAACGACTTAAAGGAATCGATCGCTGGCCTAACCAAATCGCTTTCTGAATCAAGGGATCAGAGACGTGCTGACTCTGAAAGATTTTCATTCGTGATGGACTCAACGATTAAATCGTTTGATCGCAAGAAACGCGAAGACGTTAACACCGGCTATCAAAATATTTCAGTTTATTCCTCTCTTGCTAAGATTCATCTGATGGAAGACTGGATGCTCGAAGCGGCAATTGGCTCTTCTTACGTTTACTTCGATTGGCAGGATTCAACGGTTAAGGCGATTGACTTAACCATGTACGAAATCCAGTTCGATCAAGACGTTGGAACCATTTCATTAATTCGAAGAGACGGTAATTCAAGCTACGAACAACATCGTAAAAAGTTCTGGGAGCCTCAGCTTGGCCCAAGTAGGGAGTGGTTAAGTCCTGAAAATCCGGAAATCAGGCCTCTAATCTATCCATATTTGCACAAGATACCGTTAAAGGAGGATCAAAGCCCTCTTAGAAAAAATCCATATCTTGAATGAAGCGTTTTGGATTATTAATACTAGCCTTACTCCTATCAGTAAATGCTGCACCGCAAGACTCAGCTGAATCTCAGATTAAGGCTGAATGGGTCGATCCATCTCAGCTTTTTGAAACTCCAAAGGAGGACACTCTTAAGGCTGAAATGCAACAGAGCATTGAGCGAGACAAGAATTTTCTAAAAGGTCTACCTGAAACCTACGATGAGCTATCGCCGACTGAAATGAAGGACCTTGCGATTAGCCTTGAAAGCAGACTTGCTCAATTAATTAGGGAAAAGGACCAGCTCATAAAGAGAAATGCTTCCCAGGAATACATTGATGCAAAGGCGCAGTCGATAACGTCGTTGTCAAAGGAGAAAAAGGTTGTCGATCTATCGATTAAAACTGGTGAGCTGACCGAAGAAAACGAGACTTATGAAATGTGGTTGATTTGGGCAGTAATTGCACTAATCTCACTAATCGTTGTCATTACTCTCTTCTTCATTGCCTTAAAGCAAAGATCAAAGATTCTACATCAGAATCAAAAAATAGTGGATCAGTACGAAGACATTCAGCTTAAGGGCTCCTATCTTGAGTACGCGGCACGGCTAATTCGACATGACCTTCATTCAGGAATTAACACGTACATTCCAAGAGGTATAAGTTCTCTGGAAAGGCGAGTAACAGAGGATGACCTTAAAAAGCTAAAAATTGACGGGTCCATCAAGATGATCAAGGACGGGTTAAGTCACACGCAACGTGTTTACAATAGAGTTAATGACTTTACTAGCATGGTGAAACGAGAGGGTCAGATTCAAAAGGAACTACTGAACCTAAGCGAAACTCTTTCCGGCTTTTTGGAAACGACTGCATACTCTAGTCAAGTTGAGATTAGTCCAAATCTACCGAGCGCAGAAATTAATTCGACGCTGTTCTGCACAGCTATCGATAATTTAATTCGTAACGGATTGAGATACAATGACTCAATCGAAAAAAAGGTGAAAGTTTATCCCGATGGTCAATATATAGTTATAGAAGATAATGGTCGAGGGATGAATCAATCCGAGTTCGAGCAGTTTTCAAAACCACATGCCCACAAGGCAGATCGACCTGATGCTGGAGAAGGATTGGGTCTTAGTATCTGCTTAGCAATTTTGTCAGAGCATGAGTTTTCAATAAAGGCCGAGCGACTTCAACCGTTCGGCACGAAACTTAAAATAAAAATAAACCAAGCCAAATGATAGATTCAATGCTGCTAGTTGACGATGAGGACCTCTTTCATCTTGTATTTGAGGATGCGTGTTCTCTGCTCGACATCACGCTTTCCCTACGTGGACTTAAAACAACTGACGAGACCGAGAGACTCTTTCAGGCTTGGAAGACTGATCCAAAGGGTAGGCCTGAGTGCGTGTTCGTTGATCTTAACATAATCGGCTCCTCAGTTGACGGTATTGAGCTCATCCGCCGAATCAATTACGATTACGGAAATGGAGTCGTGATTGGCATAATTTCATCCTCAAACGAGAGTGAGGAGCAGACAAAAGCTCTACAGGCTGGAGCACAGTTCTGGATAATTAAGTCCGACGAAATTGAACCACGACTTGAAGAATTTAAAAAAGATTATGATGGGTATCGCAAGCGGACTTTACCCTTCAAGATTTACAGATAATCATGCTTAAGTTCGATGTCTCCTTGCGAAAGCAGCTCATTGAGCTGTTCAACGATCGAAAGATTGGATTAGAAGGTAATATCCTAAAGGTCATAGACGCAGAAGATGATGTCGAATTTTCTGAGTACATCGTTAACTGCACCGAAAGGGATCAGGCTACACGCAGGAAGAGGCTCGACATGACAAAGCAGATTCAGCAACAGAATCGGGATCTGAGCAATTCAAAGGAATCTCTCGAGTCATATCAGCAGGAGCTACAACAATCTCTGGCCAGAATGCAGGAGGCAATGAACGAGACGCAGGAGGCCCGTAACGAATCTGAAAAACTTAGAATTGAGGCGGAAACTGCTAAGGAAGTCGCTGAGACTGCCAGACTTGAGGCCGAAGCTTCTCGGGAAATTGCGGATAATGCTCGCAAGCAGGTTGAAAATGACCTCGACATTCTGCAGCGTAGAACGCAAAGCGAATTAATCGGCACAATAGTTAAGGTTTCGTTATTCGTCATAATTGGAGTCGGCTTCATTACAACAGGGGTCTACCTTCTTGCAATGTATAGCGGTAAGGACACTCAAGTAATTGCATCCACATGGAGTAATATCGTTGGAATTCTTTTAACCAACGCGTTCAGTATAGTCGGTACCATAATGGGTATCAAGTACGCAAATTCAGATAAGGGAGAGTAGCGATTGCCAAAATCGAGTTTTGGTATATTAGCTAAAAATCTTCAATATGAGTATACCGGATTACAGTGGAAAGGCCTGGCAGGTTGGGCTCATAGCTATGTTAGCAGTTTCCACCTGGATAGTTTCAGTCAAAATCAACAACTATTTCTATCAAAGAGGTCAGATTGGCGTACGCGTCTCTCAGAAACTCAAGCGTACTTCGTTAAATAGTATCGAATTAGGCCAAAACCTTTTTCTGAAATAAAATAGAATAGTCGCTAATGGCGGAAACAAAGGAAATAAGTAAGAAGTATCAGCTGCTCGACGAAATCGAGCACGTTTTGAAAAGGCCTGGAATGTACATCGGTTCTACTAAGCCTCACACAGCAAAGGAATGGATTCTTGGAGATTCGAATTACGAAAAAGAGGAGCTCACATACAACCCTGGCTTTCTTAAGCTATTTGATGAGATCATTTCAAACTCGGTTGATGAACACAAGCGCACCGGTAAAATTAACACAATTCGGGTAGAGGTAGATGATGTCTCCATAAAGGTTTGGGATAATGGCGGAATACCAGTAGTTCAACATCCGGAGCACAAGGTTTGGATCCCAGAGTTAATATTTTCAAACCTCAGAGCCGGTTCCAATTTTGATGATGATGAGGGTCGAACTGTTGCTGGAACAAATGGAGTGGGCGCAAGTCTTGTAAACATTTTCTCTAAACAGTTTACTGTGGAAACTGCTGACGGCGTCACTCGATTCGTGCAAACCTTCACGAATAACATGTCAAGCAGGACTAGCCCAAAGATTACTAAATCCAATCACGGGTTTACTGAGATTAGTTATACTCCAGATATTGAAAGATTTGGTATGGCCGAAATAGATCAATCTCATGTTAAGATGATGCGTAAGCGTGTCATTGATATTGCTGCAGCGAATCCAGAGCTTAAGATCATTTTTAATAGCGAAAAGTTCAAGTTTAAAACTTTTAAAGAATACGTTGAACTCTATTCGCCTAATCCAATCTCAGAGAAGTCAGATCACTGGGAAATTGCGTTCGGTCCATCAAAGGACGGGTTCCAGTCAATCTCTTTTGTTAACTCGATTGAGACCAAGGACGGAGGTACTCATGAGAACTATGTGCTTAACCAGCTTATTGAGGGTCTTCGAACCCTAATCAAAAAGCGCCATAAAGTTGAGGTCAAGCCTTCCGAGATAAAGAATCATCTATTTCTCTTCATTAACTGCACAGTCATCAATCCAGCGTTCTCTTCCCAAACCAAGGAAAAGCTCATCACCGAGCCTAAGGACTTTGGTACAGCGCATGCAATTTCAGAAAAGACGATTAAAGCAGTTTTTGCATCGGAGGTAGTTGAGAGCCTATTGGATTGGATCGAGCAGAAAAAGAAGGCTGAAGAAAGAGCTGAGCTCAGAAAGCTGAATAAGTCTCTCTCAAATCAAAAGGTGCTTAAGCTCATTGATGCCAAGGGCAAAGATCGAGCCAAGTGCGTGTTGGGAATCTTTGAGGGAATGTCAGCGTTATCGGCTGTTCGTAAGTTCAGAAATCCGCAGACGTTCGGAGCCTTTCCACTAAAGGGTAAGTTTGTCAATGTGAGTGAAATGACAAACTCTAGTGTGATCCAGAATGAAGAGGCTGTTCAGCTGATGGCATCATTGGGAATCCGACTTGGAGAGACCCCGAGCGATCTGAGATACGGCAGGGTCTACATCTATACTGATGCCGACCCAGATGGAGACTCTATAGCCGGTTTGTTAATGAACTTCTTCAATAAGTATTGGCCAGAGCTCTTTGATGAGGGTCGTGTCTTTAAGGTCATGACTCCTCTGGTTGTTGCAAAAAAAGGCAAGGAAATATTACCGTTCTACACGGCAGATGATTATATTGTCTGGGAAAAAAAGACAGGCGCAAAGGGCTGGGATGTCGAATATAAAAAGGGCCTGGCAGCCCTAGAAGATTCCGAGTACCGAGAAATTATTGATAATCCTGTTCTGGTTAAAATGCAGAACGATAAGCAATACGCGACAAGCTTGACAGACTGGTTTGGTCCCGACTCCTCAGTGCGTAAGGAAAAACTGCTAAAGTTGTCAGCGTAATGGATCAATTTTTTCGATCCTACTTTAAATGGTTGCCAACTTATTAAAATAATCAAATTCAAATGATAGTATTTTCAATTCTAATGCTGATGCTAGCTGGCATCAGCAAGGCGGTTAAGGACCGGATCATGACTGGTTGGAGCACATCAAAATTTAAGGACTGGGGTCTGAACCGCCAGTGGTGGGACAATCAGCTAAGCTGGCGAAATAAGTGGCAAACAGATGGAGCTTTCACATCGCAAAGAGAGAGGTTTCCGTTAAGCTCAACTGTTCTCGTTTTTGTTACTGATGCCTGGCACTTTTTTGATCTCTGTTTCATAATCTCTTTTGCTATGGGAATCTGGAGTTCACAGTTAAATCTACTCTGGTCTATCTCAATTACACTGGTGACCTTTCAAGCAGCATATTCCTTTTTAAAGAGCAAATAGGTATAATAGTAAAGACATGGCAAACGTTCAGAATAAGACAATAACTGAGTACCTAGATCAGGACTATGCTCTTTATGGAATGTATACGCTTGAGAATAGAGCAATTCCTTCAGCAATCGATGGATTTAAGCCAACTCAGCGTAAAATAATCTTCATTGCCGATCGGGTTTGGAGAAGCGGATCTGAGAAACCTCTAAAGATATTTCAGCTAGGTGGGCGTATCGCAGCTGAAGCGCATTACCATCATGGTGACGGCAGCCTCAATGGCGCAATCATTGGAATGGCGCAATCATTTAAGAACTCATTGCCTCTACTTGAGGAGATTGGCCAGTTCGGCTCTCTTAGATCGCCTGAGGCTGGCGCGCCGAGGTACATCTCAACGAAACTAACGAAGAACTTTAGACTCCTTTACAAAGACTTTGAGCTACTTGAAAATCAAATTGAAGAGGGCAATGAAATTGAGCCCAAGTTTTTTCTGCCAATCATTCCTACTGTTTTGCTTAATGGCAGCTCTGGTATTGCAGTCGGTTTTGCTACAAACATTCTCAATCGCAATCCTGTTGACTTGGTAGACGCATGCCTTAGGGTTCTGTCAGGTAAAAAGGTCGGGCCTCTGCTGCCCTGGTGGAAGGAGTACTCTGGACAAGTCTCACAGGTCGAAGGTTCGAACCAATACGTCATGCGTGGAGCCTATCGAATCGCGAACACTACCACAGTTGAGATTTCTGAACTTCCGCCGTCAATCACTTTTCAAAAATACGAAGCCCATCTTAATTCCCTTCAAGACAGGGGAATCATTCACTCATACGAGGACAATTCAGCAAATGGAGTTAACTACACTCTTAAGTTCGCAAGGACTACTCTTGCTGACCTAGTTGCAAAGGGCAAGCTCGATCAGACCTTGAAAATGATCGAGACTGAAACCGAGAACTTGACATGCCTTGATGATCGTGGAAAGCTGATAATCTTCAGTAGCACAGCTGAGCTTGTCGAGTACTTCGTTCATTTCAGAACAGGCTTCTATTCCAAGCGAAAGGCATATCTTATCGGTAAGTACGAGGACGAGTTGGAGTTTCTATCGAACCGTGCCAAATTCATTAAGTTAATTATAGATGGAAAGCTCAAGCTAAGCAATCGACCTAAACAGGATATTGTCACGGACTTGGAAAAACTTAAGTTCGACAAAAGAAACTTGTCCTACGATTATCTACTAACAATGCCGATTCATTCCCTAACTAAGGAAAAGTACGAGCACCTACTAAAAGAGGTTGAGGCCAAGACTGCAGAACTCGAGTCTATTAAGAGTAAGGAGCCGGTTGATATGTATAAGGACGACCTTCAAACATTGAAAAAAAATCTAAAATAATAAAATAAAAATGAGTCTATACCCAGAGACAGAGTTATGTCAGCTTTTCCATAAGTACTATTCCGATAAATGTCCACAAATAGGCCATCCGTATTCTTATCGATATTACGAAATGCTAAAGGAGTTTAAAGACTCCTGCAAAAACGTATTAGAGATTGGAGTAGGGGCTCCTCATTTGATGGTGCCATTGGTCGGCGAGAACTTTAGGCCAGGTGCAAGTCTATTTGCATGGAGAGATTTTTTTCAAAATGCCAGTGTTTTTGGGCTTGATATAGATAAGTCAATATTATTCCAAGACGATCGAATCGAGTGTGTATACGCAGATCAGTCTGATGAGTCATCATTGATTGAAGCCGTTTCACAAATTGGGATTTTGGCAAAAGACTCAAATATTAAATTCGACTTAATCGTCGACGATGGAAGTCATGAGCTAGATCACATGGCATTAACGTTTAAAGTTTTAGTAGATTATCTAAAACCTGGTGGAATTTACATAATTGAGGACGTCCGAACGATCTATATTGAGGAATTAGCTAAATTAGCAGCTTCATTCGATTCAGTTAAAATTAAGTACGTGTACCTAGGAATAACTCAAAAAATGCACCCTTCGGTAAATTACGATAATTTTTTATGCATACAAAGAGTTTCGTAATTAACAAATTAGTAACGACTATCTTCTAACTAGTTATGTTTTGCAAGTGCACGAATCCAATTCCCAAAGCACGATACGAATTAGGTTATCGAACCTGCTTAGGTTGCTCGACCGAAGAGAGATGGTCAGCAATTCCGGTAATCAATCACAAGACTGGCAATGAGATCCAAATTGTTAAGGATCGGGAAGTTGCTGAAGAATTCATTCGTAAGAGTTCCAGGGTTGGATTCGGAACAATGCGGGGCATGACATCAAGCTGTAAGCGCAAGAGTATTGCAGTTCAGGTAAAAAGAGAATCGATTGAGCCGGGTCCAAAAGTAACCGAGAAGATACTCTCGGT
>WBXG01000046.1 GCA_008932965.1 Verrucomicrobiota bacterium | reverse complement strand
CAAAAATATTTAACCCGGATATTTCATACTGAATCGTCATGAGGCGCCGTGCAAAGCTTATTAGTACAAGGCGGGCGAAGGATTGGGATGCCGGGCTGTATGTGTACATACTGTCCAAACAAAATGTGAGTCTATCGCAGCATCCATCTGGCTTCCCGGCCTCCGCAGTAGATTAGTGTGAAATATCCGTGTTCAGCAAATCAGGTCTTTTTTTTGCTGTGGCATGCAGGGCTTGATCCTCTCGCCAAGTGGCAATGGCAGCATGATTACCAGAAAGTAGAACTGACGGAACAGTCCAACCATTAAAGTCTTCAGGACGGGTATAATGAGGAAAGTCGAGCAGTCCCTTTTCAAAAGAATCATGGAGTGCTGACCCCTCATCTCCTAAAACTCCAGGAAGAAGTCGCACGACAGCATCGGTCACCACAAGTGCTGCTAATGCACCATTGGTTAAGACATAATCACCGATAGAAATTTCTTCATCGACGAGATGATCTATGATGCGTTGATCGATCCCTTCATAATGCCCACATAGAAAAATGAGATGCTGCTCTTGGGATAAGGAGCGAGCTATCGATTGATCGAAGCGTTTTCCTTGAGGTGACATAAAGATCACCTTGCTCTTTGGACCGCGTAGTGATTTCAGTGCTGCAGCAATAGGCTCAATTTTCATGACCATTCCGGGCCCTCCACCATAAGAAGGGGCATCAAGGGTATGATGTTTATCTGTTGCCCAAGCGCGCAAATCTACTGCCTCTAGTTTTACTAACCCTAGCGTTTGAGCCCGTTTTAACATACTCTCCCCGAGCACTCCGTGACAAATTCCTGGAAAAGGGGTCAGGATTTCTATACTCAAAGGAGCAGCGAATTGAGTGTTTGAAGAGATCATCATAAAAATATCATTTTTTTAAAAATTCTTTTCATTCACTAAACGGCTCTGGGTTAACCCGAATATTTCATACTGATCTACTACGGAAGCCGGGAAGCCAGATGGATGCTGCGCCCAAGCTCGAAGTCTTCCTCGGGCAGTATGGACTCATACAGCCGTCGTCAGAATACTCGTCTGCGTTGACTCGCTCGCTCCCGCTCGTCTCGCCCTTTTAGGGCTGCCCCCTAAAGCCAGGGCAGTCTCCCCAGCGGTCTCCGACCGCCGGTGGTGCCCCATCAGCCTTCGCGGCCTCCTCGTCACGATCAGTATGAAATATCCGGGTTAGGCAGCATGAAGCATGCAGAATTCCCTGATTTTTTAGAAAATGATAGTTCATTATAGATAGCTCCATTGCTATTCTCAATAACGGAGTTTAGTGTGAAATGTCCGGGTAAAGTTTTCTCACCAACTTCACGTACTATTTTGGTAGTTACACTCTATTTCCAGGAATTATACGCCACTAAAAATGCGTCCTCACCATCCTCCCTCAAAAAAAACGTCCAAAAAAAAACAAAGCAAACGATGCTTCTCTGTTGCAACGTTATTTAAATTTTCTTTCTCTCTTTTGCTGATTTGGTCTTTGATTGCCTCATTTTATTATCTATGGGCACTTACCTATGATCTTTCCAAAATTGGCCAGATGTCCCAACGCTCGCTCATCTATGATCGTTATGGAAAAGTTTATAGTCTTGCCGGTGGAGAAAATCGACAAATTGTTCCATTTGAAAAAGTCTCCAACTATTTTGTCAATGCCTTGATTAGCCGAGAAGATGCCCGTTTTTATGAGCACCATGGTGTTGATCCCATCGGTATAGCTCGGGCAGCTGCCCGAAATCTTTTTCTTGGCGGGATCAGGCAAGGAGGAAGCACCATCACACAGCAACTTGCTCGAAATAGTTTTCCACTTGGGGGACACAACCTGAATCGCAAGTTACTTGAAGCCGCCATGGCTTTTCGTATTGAAACAGAACTCTCTAAAGAAAAGATTTTAGAGCTCTATATGAATCGGATCTATTTTGGTCCTGGGCTCTATGGTGTTGAATCTGCCAGTCAAGCCTATTTCAATAGACCTGCTTCTCAGATGACATTAGCCCAAGGAGCACTTCTGGCAGGACTCATTCGAAGCCCCAATCATCTCTCTCCCTACAATAATCTCCCGGGAGCACTGCAGCAGCAGGCCCTTGTGCTCAGACGAATGGAAGAACTTAACCTCATTACACAAGAGGAACATTCCAAAGCTCTGAATGAAAAGATAGAGCCACCCTCCAATCGTTTGCTCCATTTTCAAAATAGCTGGGCGGTTGATGCTATTCTCCATGAACTCAATCAAGTGCTTCCTCCCGAAAAAATGGAAGCTGGGCCCCTTCATATTATGACGACTATTGATCCAGGACTTCAGCATACAGCTGAGAAATCTCTCGCCTGGAACCTTGCAGAGATTGAAAAGAGGAGTGATTTCCAAGATCAGCATTCTCCTCCTAAAAATAAGATGTCGAGCTCTAGCAAGAAAAAAGATCCTGTTCAAAGAGAAGAAAAAACAGCTCCACTACAAGGGGCTCTCCTAGCAATCGATAATAGTAGCGGCGGTATTGTGGCAATCGTCGGCGGGCGTGATTATAAAACAAGTAAGTATAACCGTGCTACGACTGCACTCCGCCAAGTGGGCTCTGCAGCTAAGCCCTTTGTTTATGAGGAAGCTTTCCGACAAGGAATGACACCAGAATCGCTGGTGAACGATGCGCCGCTCACCTCAAGCGAACTTCCAGAAGGTTTTAAAAATTATCATCCTCAAAATAGCGATGGGACTTTTCATGAATGGCTACCTGCAAGTCAGGGGCTCATTCACTCACGTAACACTATGAGCGTGCGTGTTGGGATAGGGGCAGGATTAAAAAATGTAGCCACCACACTCGAGCACCTGGGCTTAGCTGAAAAAATCCCTCCCTACCCTTCCATTTGTTTGGGGAGTTTTGAATCTACACTTCGCAATATCACTGCTGCTTACACAGCCCTTGCCACGGGTGGAGGTCGCTTGCAACCTCATTTCATTGAACAAGTCACCGACGCCGATGGAAAAATTCTTTTTCTGGCGACACGCGGACGCCTTCCCATCCTTGATCCAGCTGCGACGCGAATCACCACCTCGATTTTAGAAAAAGTCCTTACTGAAGGGACTGCCTCCCGTGCTAGCTCCTTGGGACTTAAGAAGCTAGCGGCAGGCAAGACTGGCACCACCGATCATTTTTTTGATGCCTGGTTTCTTGGTTTCACTCAAGGTCTTACCTGCGGTGTTTGGGTCGGCTTTGATCAACCTAAAACCATCATGCGAGGGGGCTATGGAGCCGAACTTGCACTTCCTATTTGGGTCGATTTTATGGAGTCACCGGCAGCAGATCGGTATCCGGCAGGAGAATTTTAACCCGGATATTTCATACTGGTTCTTCTGCGGCTTGCGAACACCTGACGGATACTATGTCTATCACCGTACTAGTACTAAATCATTCGAACATCAGAACCGCCCCCCTAACCTATCTATTCTACTTTCCATGGTGCTCACGCTTGTGTAATTTACAAGCTTCATGAATATTCACGAGTACCAAGCGAAACAACTTTTTGAATTTTTTGGTGTTATGACACCAAAAGGTGCCGTGATTACCACACATGAGGAGGCAAAGAATATTGCTTCTAGCTTTATAAATAAAACATTTGTGGTCAAAGCTCAGATTCATGCTGGAGGACGTGGCATGGGAACTTTTACTAATGGTCTTCGTAGTGGAGTACATATTGTCACAACTGCAGAGGAAGCTTGTGAGGTAGCTCACAAGATGCTTGGGAATACTCTTGTTACTCACCAAACAGGACCTGAAGGGAAATTAGTTAGTAAAGTTCTCATCGCAGAATCGGTCGAGATTTCCAAAGAATATTACCTCGCCATTGTACTTGATCGTAAGAGTGCAGCTCCCATGATTATTGCGAGTACTGAGGGAGGGGTCGACATTGAAACAGTTGCAGCAGAATCGCCGGAAAAGATCTGGAGAGAAGCTGTTCATCCCCTTCTCGGCTTGCAGCCTTATCAAAGCCGTAACATTGCTCGACGTCTTGGCTTCCGTGGAAAACAATTTTTATCTGCCAGTAAGTTAATCTCAAATCTCTATCATCTCTTTGAGCAATCCGAGTGCATGATGGTCGAGGTTAATCCCCTTGTACTGACCACATCAGGAGAGGTGTTTGCCCTGGATGCAAAATTAAGTTTTGATGAAAATGCTCTCTTTCGTCATGAGAATATTGCCGCTTTGCGCGATACAGCTGAAGAAGATCCCCGTGAAGTCGTCGCCTCTACTTTTCATCTCAACTATATCGGTCTAGAAGGAGATATTGCATGCCTGGTAAATGGGGCAGGACTTGCCATGGCCACGATGGACATCATTAAGCATCACGGCGGTGAACCAGCTAATTTCCTCGATGTAGGAGGAGGTGCTACAGAAGACCAGGTCACAGAGGCTTTTAAAATTTTGTCTCAAGACCCTAAGGTCCGAGCGATCCTAGTAAATATTTTTGGCGGTATTATGCACTGTGATATCATTGCACAAGGAATTATTAATGCTTTTAAGACTACAAAACTCTCAGTCCCCCTAGTTGTCCGTCTTGAAGGTACCAATGTAGAGCAAGGGAAAAAGTTACTTCGTGAATCCCAACTTCCTCTTCAAGCTGCAACAGACTTGACAGATGCTGCTCAAAGGGTCGTTGCTGCAGCAGCTTCTTTTTCCAACCATCCAATTTCTACTCACTAAATCCATGTCTCTCCTTGTTGATAAAAACACACGTCTTCTTGTTCAAGGAATCACAGGAAAAGCAGGAGCTTTCCATGCACGTAGTTGTCGTGATTATGGAACAGATCTCGTAGCAGGGGTCACTCCAGGACGAGGTGGAGAGCTCCTTGATGAAACGATTCCTATTTTTGATACGGTTGATGAAGCACGAAAAGAGACAGGCTGTAATGCTACCATGATTTTTGTTCCTGCTGCGGGTGCTGCAGATGCTATTTTGGAGGCAGCCCACGCGGGAATGGAGCTGATCGTTTGTATTACAGAGGGTATTCCGGTCCACGATATGATGCGAGTGAAGGCAATTTTAGCAACATTTTCAAAAAATACCCCTGTTCTTATTGGTCCAAATTGTCCTGGGATTATTACCCCAGGCCAATGTAAAATTGGTATTATGCCTGGCTATATTCATAAACCAGGACCGGTTGGAGTTGTCTCTCGATCTGGAACCCTCACCTATGAAGCCGTGTGGCAACTCACCTCACGAGGAATAGGACAATCAACCTGCATTGGTATTGGGGGAGATCCTATTCATGGAATGACGCAAACTGAAGCTCTTCGCCTCTTTAATAATGATCCAGAGACAGAGGCCATCATTATGATTGGTGAAATTGGAGGCTCCGAGGAAGAAGAGGCTGCTCTCTGGGCCAAAGAACATTGTAAAAAACCAATCGCTGCATTCATTGCTGGTGCCACAGCCCCAGAAGGTCGTCGTATGGGACATGCTGGAGCCATTATTCAAGGCTCGAGCGGGACAGCTCATGGAAAAAAAGAGGCCCTGCACGCTGCAGGCATTGCTGTGGCGGAAAGTCCTGCTGATATTGCAGAGACGCTATTCTCCTTGCTTGGGAAAAAGTAGTTATTAGTTTTTAGAATACGTTACAAAAAACCTTTCACCCTAGACTCGTTACCCTCTACTTTTTTTCAATAATGCCTATCACAGCTAAAGGACTTGAAGGAATTATCGCCAACAGTACGTCACTGAGCGACGTTCGTGGTGAAGAGGGTACACTTTCCTACGTTGGTTACAATATCAATGAACTAGCAGGTCAGGTGAGCTTTGAGGAGGTCATTCACCTCCTCTGGTATGGAAGATTGCCGACTGCAACAGAATTGCTGGCGCTTCATGAAGAGCTAGCTCATCAACGTGAACTTCCAGAGGGAATCATTCATTTTATTCTCTCAGCACCTAAGAATGCCAATCCCATGGATGTTCTTCGCACGGGAATTTCGATGTTAGGACTTTATGACAGTGAAGGGGCTCATGATTTACTCAATAAAACGGATCACTTCAAACATCTTCGTGCTGCTTCTATTACTGCTAAAATGAGTGTGATTGCGGCTTATTATCATCGGGCACGTCAAGGGAAAGATCTCCCACCCATCAACAAGGATCTCACGGAAGCCGAGCATTTTCTCTACCTACTTCAAGGAGAAATTCCGACTCAGGAAGCAGCTGAGACCCTTGATGTCTGCTATGTTCTTCATGCTGATCATGGGATGAATGCCTCTACCTTTTCGTCACGGGTGACCGTTTCTACATTAACTGATATTTATTCAGCCATTACCTCTGCTATTGGAACACTCAAAGGACCTCTTCATGGAGGTGCTAATGAAGGAGTGATTCATATGCTTCAAGAAATTGGGGAGGAATCTCACGTCGATGCATGGGTGACCAAAACATTAGAGGAAAAAAAGAAAATTATGGGAATAGGGCACCGTGTTTATAAGACACTTGACCCACGAGCTCCCCACCTTCGTGCTATGGGCATTCAAATGTGCGAACGTCTAGGCGAAACTAAGTGGATGAAAATGGCAGAACGTATTGCCTCCATAATGAAAGAAAAAAAAGGACTTAATGCCAACGTCGATTTTTACTCAGCCATCGTCTATTATTCTCTAGGACTTCCTACCGACATGTTCACCCCTGTCTTTTCCATTGCCCGCACTGCAGGATGGACAGCTCATATTTTGGAGCAGCTCGCTGACAACAGGATTTACCGTCCTCTGAGTGAGTATATTGGCCCTGCCGAGGGGAAAAAAGTCATTCCAATAAGTCAGCGGTTTTAGATTGAGTGTGAAATATTTGGGTTAAATTGTTTTTCCCTCCATAACATCAGCAACTGCTTCTGCTGCATGACGTGGTAAAATCAGTGATGCTGCATGAGCCATTCTCTCGCGTCGTGCCGAGTCATCAAATAAATTAGTAATGAGTCGAACTAAAATTTCAGGAGTAATTTCTGATTCTTCTAAAACTTCTGCAGCACCTGCTTGTTGGAAAATAGCAGCATTCCGATGTTGATGTTGCTCTGCAGCAAATGGAAAAGGAATGAGGAGCGAGGGAAGGCCGAAATGAGAAATTTCACTCAAGCTTGCAGCCCCAGCTCTTGAAATCACAAAGTCAGCTGCAGAATAGGCCTCGTTCATGTGATGATAAAAAGAGGCCACATAGGCATGAATGCCTTCTCGTTGATAATTGATTGCGGCAAGATGGTCATCTTGCTCTCCAGTTAAATGGATGATCTGTATTGGGAGCTCTTTGAGTAAGGAGACTGATTTAAAAAGAATTTGATTAATTTGCGCAGCACCTTGACTTCCTCCCATTACTAAAATGGTGTGGCGATCAGGAGATAATTTGAATTTTTCTAGAGCATCTTCACGTAATAATCGCTCTCCAAGATCTCGTCTTACCGGTGTTCCAGTCAAAGCGTATCTACTTTTAGGAAAAAAAGAGGCACATGCTTCAAAGCCAAGTAAAACCTTGCTAACCCATCGTGCTGTTAATCGATTAGCTCTGCCAGCAATGGCATTAGATTCGTGAATATAGGAGGGAATATTCAAAAAATGGGCAGCTAATATTGGAGTTGCTGATGTAAATCCACCCATTCCTAAAATAGCTGCTGGTCGATAACGACGATAGAGTTGTCGACAATGCGAAAAGCTCTCCCAAGCACGACGCAAAAATCGAATAAATGCTGGTGATATACGCGAAGGCATTCCAATGGAAGGGAGTTTTTCAACGCGGAATTCAGGATAATTTTTTAACGCAATTGCATCGATTTCTTTTTCTGAAACAAGCAAAAGAATTTCATGACCTCGTTCATGCAACACCTCAGCAACGGCTAATCCAGGAAAGAGATGACCACCGGTACCACCACATGCAATAACAAAATATTTTCCCATATATTTAAAAACGAGGGATGGCTCTGCCTCCCAATACAACAGATTCCTCCTCAGAACGTGTTATAGGGATACCCCTTTGATGAATGTTGATTAAGATACCAATCATAAAAAGTGATGCAGCTAGATTCGTTCCTCCATAGCTAATAAAAGGGAGTGGCATTCCCTTGTTTGGCAAAAAGGAGATCGTCATTCCAATATTGATAATAGCCTGCAGTGTTACGAGAAGAATAAGCCCTGTAGCTAACAATTTTCCAAAACGGTCGCGAGCATTGGCCGCAATAAGACCTCCACAAAGAAGAATAAGAAGGTAGCAGAATATCACTCCCCATGTGGCTCTCAGTCCTAATTCCTCCCCAATCATTGGAAAAATAAAATCAGTATGAGCATAAGGAAGATAAAGCATTTTTTGCCTTCCTTCTCCCAATCCAAGTCCCTCAATACCCCCTGAACCAAAAGCAATGAGGGCCTGCCATTGTTGCAAGCCTTTGCCCAATTTATCAGATTCCGGGTGCAAGAATGTCATCATGCGTGCAGCACGTTCTGGAATCAGATAAATCAAGCCAATGAGGCCAGCGATACCAGCTCCCAATATTGGAAAAAGATAACGTTTACGAGTACCACCCACGAACATCATCGCAAGCGCTGTTACCCCAATTAATGCTGTTGTTCCTAAATCAACTTCAGCAGCAATGAGTCCCATCGGAAGAGCTAAAATAGAGAGCGGAATGACGAGTGTTTGAAAACATCCTCCCTCCTTAATTTCCTCTCGTGAAAACCACCATGCTAAGAAAAAAACAGCTGCTACTTTTCCAAGTTCACTCGGTTGAAATGCAGCTACATGAAGGTTCAACCACCGATGAGAGCCGTTAATGCGCATACCAATATGGGGAACAAAACAAAGCAGGAGAAGTATCAGCGCGATTCCAAACCAGAACATCCATGTCCGACGCCACCAATGGTAGTCGGTCAAGGAGGTTAAGACACAAGCGATGATCCCGATTCCAAGCCATAGCAACTGCCTTTTCACAAAATAATAAATATCTCCATGGCTATCTTGAGCAAAAGCACTTGTGCTAAAAAGCATCACTACTCCAAGCGCAATCAAGGCTACAACAGATAGAAGAAGGAGATAGATCGAATTACGTTGCATGGATAGCAATGAGAGTACAGGGAGCTCTTAGACCTTATAGTTCATACTAAAGTGTCATGAAGAGGCTGCAACGGCTGATGCAGACAAGGATGGCAATGAATCATACTATAGATTGTTTATCAAAATAAATTTCTCAAAACTAGTTGCATGCTCCTCACCAGCCCCGTTTTTACCTATTTACTTTTTACAATAGCTTTGGCAGGGATTTTTAATTTCTGACCAATCTGAATTTTTCTAGGATCTGAAATATTGTTCACCTTCATGAGTTCTTCATAATTGACATGAAATTTTTTCGCTAATTTGTAAGGGTTGTCCCCTTTTACAATCGTATACTCTTTGAAAGTTTCTTGAGAAGATACCTTGGCAGCCTCCTCTGGAGAAGGTGCAGCTACTGGAGGAGGAGAACTTGGATTTGGAGGAGGATTTTGATTTATTCCAGAGGGCTGCTGAGCCACTGGAGCTTGCACAACTGGTGCTGCTATATTAACAGGGGCAGGAGCCTGTGTTTGCTGATGAGAGGCCACTGTTGGCACATTCGTAGTATTCACGGCAGAGGCGTGAGATAACTTGTTGGATATCACCTTAGAACTAGGAGATTCTTGATCAGAAAGGTGTTCTGCTTTTGACTTTAATGAAAATGGGGCATGGCTTGCTTTGAGTTTGTTGAACGCAAACAGTCCACCTACAGCAATAATGTGAAGAGCTAGGACAACCATAAAGGCATGGGAGAGCTTCATATTTGGCTCTGGTCCATAGTCTTCAAATTCAGCGGGATTAATAGTCGAGGCTTTTGCTCGAAGAGGACGTTTCGATGAGGATGATTTCATAGCTTTGGGTGATTGAATAGTGAACGCATGGGGAGAGATTTTATAGGAATGAAGATTTTAGCCCGAATATTTCATAATAAATCGACAACAAAGGCCGGGACGCCAGCTGGATGGAGCGTTAGATTTATATTTTGACTTGTGCAGTATGTACCTATACCGCCCAAATCACAATTCGAAAACAACGCTGTAATCATAGAGTTTTTCACAAGAAGTAATAAATGGAACATGAATATCCGGGTTAAGGTGGCAGCCCTGAAAGGGCGAGACGAGCGGGAGCGAGCGAGTCAACGAAGGTGATGGATTGCGACGACAGCTGTATGTTTCATACTGCCCGAGGAGCAATTCGAGGCTGACGTAGTATCCATCAGGTGTTCGCAAGCCGCAGCAGAATCGGTATGAAATAGGCGTGTTAAGACTCAGTTTGTTTTTTGATCCAGTCGTTACATCTTCCTGGTTGCTTCACGATTGACTGTTAACGCAACAGCTTTTTTAAAGGAGTTTCCTCTCTCTTGATAATCGGTAAACATATCATAGGAAGAGGTTCCTGGAGAAAACAAAATGGTATCTCCTGCCATAGCAAGCTCGTGAGCCTTGGTAACAGCCTCTTCCAAACTGTCTGACTGATAGGAGCGAATTGCATTCCACTCGCATGCGATGGATTGTTTTAATTCTCCGATGAGGATTGCCGCTTTGACACGCTCCTGAATTAATGGAAGAAGGGGTTGAAACGAGGATCCTTTATTTTTACCCCCAGCAATTAAAATAATAGGATGTGATTTTTCAATAGAGAGTATGGCTTTCTCTAAGGAATCAAGTGTTGTTGACTTGGAATCATTGATCCAGATTACTCCCTCGCTCTCTGCAACCCTCTCACAACGATGTTCTGGTGGGGTATAATCTTTGATTGCCTCGCACATAGACTCTAGAGGCTTTCCCAGAGCTACCCCAACAGCAAAAGCTGCCATAAGATTCTCCACATTGTGAAGACCTCGCAATTGTGTCTCTTGGATATTAAGGAATGGTTTGTGTTGATAAAAAAGAAGATCGTTAGCAAAAGAAAAATCAGCATCCTGAGTAGTTGTACTAAAGGTAATACAGCGTGCTTTTATTCCTGCAGATGCCCTATTAAAGGAGAAAGGAAGCACGGCAATATCATTCTCATGAAGATTTTTGAAAATGCGTAGTTTTGCATTACGGTATTCTTCCATGCTTTGATAACGGTCAAGGTGATTAGGCGTGAGGTTCAACCAAACGGCAACATGGGGATGAAATGTTTCTATTCCCTCCAATTGAAAAGAACTTACCTCAATGACAAAAAGATCCAGATCATCACTCAGGAGAACAGCCTCTGAAAAAGGAAGTCCAATATTACCACAAGCAATAGGACGCAATCCTGAACCCTGAAGTGCTCGTGTGGTTAATTCCGTTGTTGTTGTTTTTCCATTGGTGCCAGTAATGGCAATGATAGGTCTAGAAGTAAAAGAACAAGCCAGCTCCAGCTCCCCTAATAAAGGAGTCCCTTTTCGAGTGACATTCATCACAAGTGGGGAAGTCGGTTCTATTCCCGGACTCAAGATTGCCACATCGTAATGGGTAGGATCGTTGTGTGCTGCAGCACCGAGATATACTTTTATTTTTTTTGAGGATAATAACGTTCTCTTTTCTTGGAGTGATTTTGAATTGCTACTATCGACAATAGAAACAATAGCCCCTTTTTCAGAGAGTAATCGAGCTGCGGCAAGGCCACTTTTACCCAAACCTAACACAACACATTTTTTTCCTAGGTAGTTCATCACTTATCTCAGCTTTAACGTTACAAGACCAATGATTCCTAAGACGATAGCCATAATCCAAAACCGAATCGTGACAGTCGACTCCTTCCATCCACTTAATTCGAAATGGTGATGTAGTGGTGACATTTTAAAAATACGACGTCCGGTAAGCTTGAAACTTGCTACTTGTAAAATAACGGAAAGAGCTTCTGCAACGAAAACACCTCCAACCAGCATGAGTAAAATTTCTTGCTTGCAGCTAATAGCGAGAACTCCAAGGAGTCCACCAATGGCAAGGGATCCAGTGTCACCCATAAAAACACGGGCAGGATGACAGTTCCACCAGAGAAAGCCGAGCGCAGCACCGGCTAGGGCCATACTCACAATAGAGAGCTCTCCTGAGTAAAGATTATGTGGTATTTGAAGGTAGGTAGCCACTTTGAGGTTACCTGCTAGATAGGTAAAAACAGCGTAGGCAAAGGCAGCCATGACAGTACAACCAGCAGCCAAGCCATCAAGACCGTCGGTGATATTAACGGCATTAGAACTCCCAACAATGACTAAAAGATAAAATAGAAAAGTAGCTGCAATACCAAGATGAGTAATGAGAGGTCCTTTTAAAAAGGGAACGTAGAGTTCTTGAGCTTGAACTGATAAGGAAGGAATGAAAATAAAAGCAAGCGTCACAATGGCAGCAAGTAACGATTGAAGTAAAAATTTGTGTCGACTACTAATGCCAGCTGATTTTTTTTTTGTCACCTTGAGGTAATCATCGAAAAATCCTAAAGCTCCTAAATAAGCTGCCGTAAAAAATGAAATCCAGATCAATGGATTATTCAGGCGAGCCCAAATCAGAGTAGAAAAGAGCACGGAACCGACGAGCAAAATCCCACCCATCGTTGGAGTTCCCTGTTTATCTTCATGCAGAGCAAACGTACGATTTAAATCTTCAGCTGTACGAATCGGCTGACCCAAACGAAGTTCGATGAGGCGCTTGATAACTGATTTTCCAAAAAAAAGAGAGAATAGAAAAGCAGAGAGGCCCGCCCCCATAGCTCGAAACGAAATATACTGAAAAACATGAAATGCTTTTGCGACGTCACTACCGTGAAAAAGTTCACTTAGTTGATAAAGATAATAGAGCATGAATAAAGAGGTGTTAGAAAGAATCTCCTAGCCCGAATATTTTATACTAATGATGACGAGGAGGCAGTGAAGGCTGAAAGAGCATGGAGGGCAAGTATTTTAACACAGGGCTGTAGGAGTGCATACTGCCCAAGTCAAAATGGGAGTCTAATGCAGCATCCACCCTTGCTTCCCAGTCTCCGCAGGTAATCGGTATGAAATATTTGGGCCAAAGAGTAACCGATGATCTTAAAAACGTGAATGAAAATGAGAAATAGAACATAAAAACTTTTCGAGGCCGGGCTAGCCCGCCTATTTCATTCGGGTTCGTGCTGTTGGCACAGCGCTCTTACTGCCTCTGAAACCTGGTTGAGATAAGCACGCTTGCTCCCTTTGATAAGAAGAATATCTCCAGCACATAGGAATGAGGAAATGAGCTTTGTCGCTTCATTGTTGTTGCTCACATGATGGACCTCTTTCATTCCTGCATCACGTGCTACCTCTGCAAGAGGAAGAGTTTCATCACCAACTACAATTAACACATCCATGAGTGCAGCGGCTTTGAGACCGACACGTTCGTATCCTTTCAACGTATAGTCCCCCAACTCACCCATACATCCTAGAAGAGCGATTCTCCTGTGAGCTTTTAATGAAGCAATAGAGGTCAATGCTGCTTCCATAGAATCTGGACTGGCATTATAACAATCATCCACAAGTGTGATCTCTCCAAATTCATAAAGCTGCAGCCTACTCTCTGAGGGATGTAGTTTCTCAAGAAGAGCCACTCCTTCTTGAAAAGGAATTCCACATTCTAGTCCAACAGCAAGTGCAAATAACGCATTATGGACCATATGGGCTCCTATCACTGGCAAGAACCCTGGAAGTCTTTCTCCTTGGTAAGAGACTTGAAATTCCATTCCTTTTTTTAGTGGGAGTATATGAGTAGCTTGCAAGTCTCCCGATCCGATACCGACTCGAAGAACCCGTGCTTGTGTCCTTGAGGCTAATGCATCACAAAAATCATCAGCTGCAGGTAAAATAGCAAGACCGTCATCCGGGAGTGCGACTAATAAATTTCCTTTTTCCT
>WBXG01000045.1 GCA_008932965.1 Verrucomicrobiota bacterium | reverse complement strand
TTCACTCGACTCCTTAACAGCATAAATGCGAAATGCTGTTTGGTTACCACTCGTTGGGAAATGATCTTGAGTAACAATCACCCCCGGGGCAGAACAGAGCTTACAAAATTCACTTTTGGATAAATAGCTAGAGCAGAGAGCTGAGGCCCATGCCGAGAAGCTTGGAGAACTCATATCACCTGGCCATGCTGCTGTTGTATCACCACTTGTCATTGCATCGATTGCCATCGATTGTGTTGCTAAATAAAGCTGGCGCGCATTACTAGCTGTTTGCATCATTTCACCCTTAGTCAATGCCGAGAGAATATGAGGCAAGGCAAGTGAAGCCATGATAGCAATAATCGAAATGACAATGAGTAATTCGAGCAGGGTAAAGGCACGACTCTTTTTCATGAGTGGTATGGAAATAGAACTCTAAATGCTCTTTTGTGGGACACGTAGGTAGAGGGTACTTAACGAGGGAAGATCAAGGACAAGGGAGTTTCCAAATCGATGAGCTCCGATCGGCTCTGATGTAAAAAAATGTGAAGAGTTCAGGCCACTCCCCCAGAAGCAGCGGTCATCGCTATTGAGCACCACTTCATAGGAGCCGGAAGCAGGAACACCAATGCGATATTGATAACGGACCACTGGAGTTGCATTGACGATCACAAGAAGATCAGAATTTTTTTCCCCATGGGAGGCTACTACTGGGGAAGGAGCTCTGCGTAGAAAAGACCAAACACTATTTTGAGCATCGTGAAAATCGATCCACTCAAATCCTACATGGGAATCATCTAAAAGAAAAAGTGCTGGCTCGGTTCGATAAATCTCATTAAGCCGTTGTACTAAGCGCTGAACACCTCGATGCGACTCGTGCTCGAGCAAATGCCAGTCAAGACTCCGCTGATGACTCCATTCATCGCGCTGGGCGAACTCTCCTCCCTGGAAGAGTAATTTTTTTCCTGGATGTCCCCACATCCATGCATAGAAAAGTCGGAGATTGGCAAACTTCTGCCAATCATCCTCTGGCATTTTAGAAAGGAGAGATCCTTTCCCATGAGTCACCTCATCATGACTTAGAGCCAAGATAAAATGCTCGTGATAGGCATAGAGCATGGAAAAAGTAATAGTGCCTTGATGATACTTCCGGTGAATCGGGGAGCGACTGATGTAGCTCAGGGAATCATTCATCCAGCCCATATTCCATTTAAAACCGAAGCCAAGACCTCCTTCATAAGTCGGTTTAGAGACATTGGGCCATGCGGTCGACTCTTCAGCAATCATCATGATTCCAGGGTGACGGGAGTAGCAGAGCTCATTACATTCTTTAATAAAACTTACTGCATCGAGATTCTCACGACCCCCATACTCATTAGGAATCCATTCTCCCTCTTTTCTAGAATAATCGAGGTAGAGCATGGAGGCCACTGCATCCATACGAAGTCCATCGATATGATATTCGGCAAGCCAGTAGAGGGCATTAGCAATAAGAAAATTCCTCACCTCCTTGCGACCATAATTAAAAATGAGTGTCCCCCAGTCGTGGTGCTCCCCCATCCTGGGATCTTCATGTTCATAGAGTGCTGTTCCATCATAACGCCAGAGTCCATGAGCATCTCGTGGGAAGTGTCCCGGAACCCAATCAAGTAGAACCCCGATCCCTGCTTGGTGTAATCGATCGACAAGGTAGCGAAAATCATCTGGCTTTCCAAAACGACTGCTTGGAGCAAAAAAATTGACCACTTGATATCCCCATGATCCATCAAAGGGATGCTCCATCACCGGCATGAGTTCGACATGGGTAAATCCCATTTCAAGAACATAGGTGACAAGCTTGCCCGCAAGCTCACGGTAACTCAGTGGACGATCATGCTCCTCGGGAACACGGCACCATGAACCAAGGTGGACTTCATAAATCGACATGGGCTCGCGATACAGATTTTTACTAGATCGTGCACTCATCCATTGATGATCGCTCCATTGATAACGACCGAGATCATAGACGATACAGGCCGTGCGCAAATCATGCTGGGCAAAAAATCCATACGGATCAGTCTTTAGAAACAGATCTCCCTGGGGCCCACGAAGTTCATATTTGTAATGATCCCCCTCCTTCACTCCAGGCAAAAAAATCTCCCAGACACCAGAGGGACCCAGACGGCGCATCATATGAAAGCGCCCATCCCAGTGATTAAAATCTCCCACAACGCTCACACGCTGAGCATTGGGGGCCCAGAGGGCAAAGAGCGTTCCAGCAACTCCCTCGATCACCCGAGGATGAGCCCCTAGATGACGATAGGCCTCGGGATGTCTTCCCTCTGAAAACAAGTAAAGATCGAGGTCTCCCATCTGAGGAAGAAAAGCATAAGGGTCACGTAGGATGATTTTTTGAGAAGTGGTGATCACCTCAAGCTCATAGGAGATCGCTTTACCTTCGATGGTCTCCACAAAGCCCCTTTCTACAAGGGCTTCAAAGAGACCCCCTGAATCGACTTCCTCAAGAGCAAGAGAAGCAAACTTCGTGACTCCCTTAGAGAGGGGCTTGAGGGTTACTGAGAGAGCCCCTGGATACCAGACCCGAACGATGGCCCTTGTTTCATCTATTACATGGATCCCCAGCAAACGATGAGGATCACTATGCCTTAACTCGATTAATGGATAAAAATCATCTGGAGGTAGAAGGGAGAGGGTGGTGGTTGTTTTTCCGAGATCTTGGTTTCTTCGTGCCTCTCTAGTCATAGGGAGAAACGGTATAGCGGAAATATCGGATCAATGCTAGCCCGAATATTGCATACCAATCTATTACAGCTTATAGAAGGCCTAGCCCGAATATTTCATCAGTTTTTCTTTTTTCATTCACGTTTTAAGGATTATACTTCAACGATTCATGAAAACCGAGATCTCTGATTTATTGAAAGCCTTTGGATCCAAGATAGGTCTTGGCTCAACACTCGACTTAGGAGATGAGGGAACTATACGATTAAATCTGAAGGAATCTTTTGGAGTCGATTTTCAAGAAGATCCTCAAGACGGTAAACTTTGGATCTACTGCGAGCTGTTTCCAGGAATCGATATGACAGGAAGTAATCATCTCTTTGATTTACTCCGTCTCATGTTTACCTATCACAGAACCTCTGATGCACGACTTGAAATCCCCCCCGATGGGTTCCAGCTTTTTTTAATAAGTAGCTTTTCCCTACCCACCATAGAAAGCAACAATGCTCCCGTCGACCTTCTCGACGAGCATTTAAAAAACTTCGTTGGCTTAGCAGAAACACTAAGAAGCAGTATTATTTTATGAGTAACACAATTAATAATAGCTCACCCAGATCGAATAATGTTGAGACAGATCTGCCACTTGAAAGAAATTCAAATCAGGTTTCTAGCAAGTCCACATCACCTTCAGAGCCTTCCTCTTGGTTTTCTAAATTTCCAGATCTCTCTGCATGTGCCTCATCTATTAGAAATCTTACTTACTGCATTAATTCAAGGTTTAGTTCCGCTCTCAATAGCATCAAGTGGTCTCTCTACAACTGTTATGCTTCGGTCTTTAAACCTGATCAGATGAATTATTCGAGTGAGTCCATTCAGGGAACTACTATGACCGGCGATTCCGTCTCTATTCCAAGTGATGGTTCTTTCAAAGCCGGAGGAAGTCTTCTTAATAAATTAACTCGTTCCTTGTTTGAGACAGTTGTAAGCGAAACAACAAAACTACAACATAACAAATCATCCAACGCGGTAGAGCCAGTAGGAATCGAACAAGCAGGTAAAGACATTATTCGCTGTAATGAATTTACAATCCATGATGAGAACGGAGAAGGAGCGCTCATTGGCTTCAATTCTGGTTTTGGTACACCACAAGGATCATCTTTGCAACCACAAGCAACTAATCATCAAGTTATCGCTAGTAATGCCATAAATAGAATTACAGAACTTGTGGGAGGAAATGCTCTTCTTGCAACTGCTATCATCTCAACCGCGAATCAAACACTAGGAAATACTATTAATTTATTATTTTTTCGTGCAGATAAAAACTTAACAGCAGAAAATGGGATAGGATTTCCCTCTTCTAGCAAACCCACGCTCAAATATAACTTACAAAAAGTAGTCTCTCCCCAACCTACGCATTATCTTTTGAAATGCGAGATTACTGCTCCTGCTGTTGGATTTCTTTTAAAAAAAAGCACCGCAGAAGTTGAAAATGATATAACTTTATTGAAAAATGATGCACTAAGTAGAATCGCTCAGATGGATGAGCAAAATAAACTTGGTGGGTCTCCTTTATGTACCCCAGAGATGAAGGAAAAAATGATGACAGCCGCTGAGATGGAAGCCAGAAGAGCTAAAGTAGTATCATTTGACACTGATTCTAATAGTACTGACAATCCAAAGATGGAATCAAAAACATTTCTTTCCATTAAAATCACCCCAAATCCAAATTTTGATCAGAAAAAAGCAGAAAACGCTGAAAATTTTCCATGCTCTTTAGAAGCGATAAATTTTACAAATGAGTTTACAACCGCCCAATCACGTGACGAAACTCTTCCACTCGTTGCAGCCGGAGGAGTTGATCGGTTAAATGCTTAACCCGGATTTTTCATACTGGTTCGTTGCGAGGCGCCACGAATCATAATGGGGTAAGGCACGTGATGAAGTCTGACGACATCTTTGTGTGTACACACTACCTGAGAAAGACTTCGAGCTGGGGAACATCATCCACTCTTGCTTCCCAGTCTTCGCGGGTGATTGGTATGAAATATGCGGGTTACCCCTTCCCGCAGCAGAGCTTGAATTTCTTTTCGCTCCCGCAGGGGCAAGGGTCGTTGCGTCCGACTTTGGGGAGATCCCGTTGAATAGGGAGATGGAAGGTCTGCTCTTGTTCCTCATGGCGGGAGGAGTGGGGAGCAGGGTGCTTTTGCTCCTGGGTATTTTGGTGGATGAGATGCTGAGGCATGCTCGAGAGTAGTGCTTCAAAGGCCTGGAGGTTCGTGGTGCTACGGAAGAGATTACTTAAGACCTCTTCTTTGATCTGTTGCATGAGCTCCACGAACATCGCATAGGCCTCTGTTTTGTACTCCATGAGAGGATCTTTTTGTCCATAGGCGCGTAAGTAGACCGCTTCGCGCAACCCATCCATCGCGTAGAGGTGTTCTTGCCAGAGTCGATCAATGGCATTGAGAATGACATAGCGCTCTAGGCTGATTCGGGCCTCCGCTAACTCGAGGGCTGCTTTTTTCTCATAGGTATTTTTTAAGGTCGTAATTAAAAAGGTGCTATTTTCTTCGAGACTACGTTTGGAAAAAGCAGCTTTCTCTTCGGTCATTCCCAATGGAAAGGTCGTATTAACCCAATGTAAGAGGCCAACCACATCGGGCTCCTCCCCATGGGTCTCCAAAAATGAAGCCACTTTTTTTGGTACTACCTCATCAATGACTTCATCAATCATGTCACGAGGATGGGCACAATCCATCACTTCATTGCGATAGCCATAAATCACTCCCCGCTGCTGATTCATCACATCATCGAATTCCAAGGTGCGTCGACGCATCTGATAGTTGCGCTCTTCAACCCGTTTTTGGGCAGTCTCTACGCTCTTGTTAAGCCACGGATGCTCAAGCTCCTCTCCCTCTTTAATACCAAAGCTCTCCATGATTTTGGTCATTCGATCACTGGCTCCAAAGTTACGCATGAGGTCATCTTCAAAGCTAATGTAAAAACGGGAGAGTCCTGGATCCCCTTGACGAGCACAGCGACCTCGTAGCTGGCGATCGATACGTCGCGATTCGTGGCGTTCGGTTCCTAAAACAAAAAGCCCCCCCGTTTCTAGGACCCCTTCCCCAAGCTTAATATCGGTTCCTCGACCTGCCATGTTTGTGGAGATTGTGACGGCTCCTCGGAGTCCTGCACGAGCAATAATTTCAGCCTCTTGCATATGAAACTTGGCATTAAGGACGGTATGGGGAATTTTTTCACGCTTGAGCATGCGACTCATTAGCTCCGAGGCCTCCACACTTGCTGTTCCGACAAGCACCGGCTGACCACGATGATGGGCTGCTGCAATCTCGGCAATGACAGCAGAATATTTTTCACGTCGTGTTTTAAAAATACGATCATTGTTATCGATACGCCGGACTGGCTTGTTCGTGGGAATAACGGTCACATCGAGACCATAGATATCATGAAACTCGTGGGCCTCGGTTTCTGCCGTTCCGGTCATACCAGCTAGTTTTTCGTAAAGTCGAAAATAATTTTGAATGGTGATGGTTGCTAGCGTCTGAGTCTCTCGATCAATCTGAACTCCCTCCTTAGCCTCAACTGCTTGATGCAGACCATCACTCCAGCGGCGACCTGGCATTTTTCTTCCTGTGAAGGTATCAACAATGATGACTTTATTCTCTTCAACGACATACTCCACATCCTGCTCATAGAGGCAATATGCTTTTAAAAGCTGTGCAATGTTGTGCATCCGCTCTGCTTGAACATCACAATGCTGCTGAGCCCCCTGCTTTCGTTTGTTTTTTTCATTCTCATCTAGGGTAGAATCAGCATCAATATCGGCAAATTGAGTGAGAAGATCAGGAAGGACAAAAGCATTAGGATCGTCAGGATTGAGAAAAAGACGTCCTAGTTCGGTAAGATCAGCCTCTTGCTGGCGTTCATCAATGGAGAAGTAGAGTTCTTCTTTAAGCTCCACAAGGGCATCTTTGGAGGTCTCTTGATAAAACGAGAGTTCTGCCTTATCAATGAGTTTACGAATTTCTGGATCCTCCATCGATTTCAATAATCCCTTATTGCGCGGTTGTCCCAGCTTAACCTTAAATAACAAGAGTCCCGCTTGCTCCTTTTTTCCTTGTTGTTCGAGCTCTTTAGCTTCATTGACCAAGCGCGTGCAGAGCATCGACTGTTTTCTCACAAGATCAGCAATGAGCGGCTTGAGGTGATCATACTGGTGGGTGGAGATCGTTGCTGGACCACTGATAATGAGCGGAGTACGAGCTTCATCAATTAAGATAGAGTCCACTTCATCAACAATAGCAAAGTAGTGCCCCCGCTGCACTTGCTGACCACGGTTGGTGGCCATTCCATTATCACGGAGATAATCAAATCCAAACTCACTATTAGTTCCATAGGTGATGTCACATTCGTACTGAGCACGGCGCTCTTCTGGGGATTGATCATGTTGAATGATTCCTGTGGTGAGTCCTAAAAATCGATAGAGCTGCCCCATGCACTCTGCATCACGCCTTGAGAGGTAGTCATTGACTGTGATCAGATGGACTCCACGCCCGGTGAGTGCATTGAGATAAATCGGTAAGGTAGCAACTAAGGTCTTTCCCTCTCCTGTTGCCATTTCAGCAATCTGTCCATGATGGAGCACCATCCCTCCAACCAGCTGCACATCAAAGGGAATCATGTTCCAATGAAACTCATGATCACATACCAGAAATTTCTTTCCACAAAGACGACGTGCTGCATTTTTGACCATAGCAAAAGCCTCTGGAAGGAGCTCTTCGAGTCGCTCTTGTAATTTTTCAGAATCTTGAATGGCTGAAAGCTCTTCTTTCCAAGCAGCTGTTTTCTCGCGTAGGGCTTCCTCTGAGAGTGTTTGAAATTCTTCTTCTAGTCTATTGATGCGCTCTACTACTGGCTGCATCCGCCGAATATCGCGTTGATTTTTAGAACCGATAATCTGTTTGAAAATCCAATGGAACATGAAGAAAAATTGAAAAAGGCTGTCTGAGGATGTTGTTCACGCATCAAGGGCTGTGAACGGATGGGCGAACCCGGAGATCATCTTTGTTTCAAAAAAAAGTTTCAACTAAATTAGCCCGGATATTTCAATCAATGGGGTTGTACTTTTTTTTGAAAACCCCTTTTCAAATGTTCTTTATAGTTTGAAATAGGGAGACTAGATTCAATTTTAGATTTATTGCAAAGTCGCAATCCCCTTTTCATCATGAATTTTGTTGCTTTTAAAATGCTTGTAGGGGATCGCCCAAAATACCTGGGGCTTATTTTTGCCATTGGCTTTGCTTCCTTCCTGATCTCTCAGCAATGTTCGATTTTTTGTAGTTTAATGCTACGAACCACAAGCCAAATTCGCGATATCGTCGATGCCTCGATCTGGGTCATGGATCCCGCCACCCTCTATTTTGATGAAGCACGACCTCTTCCGGATAATAAGCTCTACCGAGTACGTCAGGTCCCAGGAGTGGCATGGGCCGTCCCACTATTTAAAGGAACAGCGACGATGCGTACTGATAAAGGGAATTTTCGTGCAATTACTCTTTTTGGACTTGATGACACGAGCTTGGTAGGAGCACCCCCTCACATGCTACTTGGAAGGCTTGAAGATCTCTCTCTTCCTGACGCCGTGATTATCGATCGAGATGGCTATAAACTTCTCTACCCAGGAGAGCCTTATAAAATTGGACGTGAGATCGAGATGAATGAACGACGAGGCATTATTGTTGGAATTTGTAAAATTTCGCGTGCATTCAATGCTAATCTTGTTGGCTTTACCCGCTACAGCAATGCCTTAGATTTTGTAGGGCAGCAGCGGAACAATATGTCTTTTGTCCTAGCTCAACCAGATCCTGGGCTCTCTCCTGAGGTTGTTGCTCAACGGATCAAAGCAAAAACGGGACTCATGGCTCTTGATTGGAATGCTTTTGGATGGAAGACGATTTGGTACTACATGAAGCATACTGGAATTCCGATTAATTTTGGGACGACTATTATTGTAGGAATCATTGTAGGTATGGTCGTTGCAGGACAGACATTTTATATTTTTACAATTGAAAATCTAAAACAATTTGGAGCACTTAAGGCTATTGGTGTCACCAACGGAACACTCCTACGAATGATCTTACTACAAGCCAGTATCGTGGCATTCATCGGATATTCTATTGGGGTAAGCATGTGTTCATTTTTTATCATGCGTACGACACACCTTCCAGCAACCCGCGGATTTACGATTCCGTGGCAGGTCTTTGTTTTTACTGCCATTATCATTTTTAGCATTGTCTTACTGGCAAGTCTTGCAAGCCTACGCAAGGTTCTTGTGTTAGAACCAGCAATCGTTTTTAGGGGTTAACATGGAGGCTCTGATTTAAAATAGATGAATAGTTTAGCAGTTCCAACGGCGGCGGTTTCATTGCAAGGAGTCACCAAAGAGTTTGGAAAAGGAGAGAGTTCTACATTGGTATTGCGAGGGGTCAATCTTGATGTCTACTACGGTGAAATTACGTTGATTGTGGGCCAGAGTGGTAGTGGTAAAACAACCCTGCTTTCTGTTGCCGCAGGATTACTCAATGCAACTTCAGGAACAGTGATGGTCTTAGGTCAGGACTTAGCAGCACTTTCGCCCAAAGAACAGGTGCTATTTCGACGTAAAAATCTCGGTTTTGCTTTTCAGCAATTCAATCTTCTTCCGGCCTTAACTGCATGTGAAAATGCTGCTGTGCCCCTTTTAGCTGCAGGGGTCAATCGTCATGAGGCCATTCATCGCGCCTCTCTATTGCTAGACCGTCTTGGGATGACCCATCGATATAATGCTCTTCCAAGCAAGCTTAGTGGCGGAGAGCAACAACGGGTTGCCTTTGCACGCGCCCTCATTCATGAGCCACATCTTGTTATTGCTGATGAACCGACCAGCTCCTTAGATAGCCAAACAGGACAATTAGTAATGGAGCTACTGACTTCCATCTCCTTCTCACCGAACCGTGCAGTCATTATTGTGACCCATGATGACCGCATTTTTCGTTTTGGAAATCGTATTGCCACAATGTCTGATGGAATTATTGATCATATAACGTCTCATACCATTACTCCTTCATCATAATCTAAACCGTTTTTATTATGGCTACCTCTCAAGAAACCACCACTCAACCTCATGATTCCGCACAGAAACCGGAGGATCATCAAAGAATCTATCATCCCAAAAGTCATTATGGAGGCTGGATCATGCCATCATTAGGACTCCTTTGTCTTATTTTTGCGGTGCTAACTGTATTGCATTTAAAGCAAGTGCGCCTCCTACAGCCACCACCTCATCAGCCACCCTCTCCATCGAATCATGAATATGAGATTGTTGCAGGGGTTGGGCTCATTGAACCAACTACAGAAAATATTAGCCTTAGCGTTCCTATGAGCGGTCTTATTACCAATGTTTATGTGAAAGCAGGTGAATTAGTAAAACGAGGCCAGGAGCTCTTCTCCCTTGATGATCGTGATGCACAAGCCAATGTAGCAGTAAAAAAAGCTCAGCTTTCTGTCGATCAAAACAATATTACTGCAGTAATGACGCTAGTAAGTAAGGCGGAAATTAATCAGGAAGCTTCTGATAAGTTAGGACAAAACCATGTTATTAATGAAAATGAAGTCAAATTAAACCGAGTTGCTACTGCAAATGCTCAAGCAAACCTAGCCTCAGCCCAGTCACAACTGCAGTTAGCAACAGCTCAACTACAGCAAGCTCAAACGGCTTTAGAACTACTCCATGTCCGCTCTCCCATCGATGGGACGGTGCTCCAATGTCATGCTCGTATGGGACAATATGCCTCCAGTGCGGCTAACACAGATCCATTAATGATCTTGGGAAATATCGATGATTTGAATGTGAGGGTCAATATCGATGAGCAAGATGCTTGGAGGGTCCAGCCCGATGCAAAGGCCTATGCAGAACTACGGGGCAGTACTGCAGCTCGTATTGAGCTTCAATTTATTCGTTTTGAACCCTATGTGATTCCTAAAATTGTCCTTACGGGTAACGGTCACGAGCGAACCGATGTACGAGTCCTTCAAGTGATTTATCGAATCACCAATCGGGATTCATTACGCCAGCTTCATCTCTTCTCAGGACAGCAGGTTGATGTCTATATTCAGGAAAATCCTTTAAAAAAAGAGTCCCCTACCCCAAATCCAGAACCACATAAAACAAACGCCCCCATAAAATAAATTTCAAACTCAGTCCGGATATTTCATACTGAAGTGTTATGAGGCGCCGTGCAAAGCTTATTAGTACAAGGCGGGCGAAGGATTGGGATGCCGGGCTGTATGTCTCATACTGCCCAAATCAAAATGTGAGTCTAACGTAGCATCCATCTGACTTCCCGGCTTCCGTAGTAGATCAGTATGAAATATGCGGGTTAACCCTAATCTAAATCAATGGAGCCTCTTCTTCACTGACTACTGGAGCAATCGCTTGCAGTTTTTCTTTCTTGGGAAGATTAATGAGTTTAACCCCCATGGTGTTACGCCCGACTTCTCGGATTTCTCCGACACGAGTTCGTACCATTTGTCCACCCGAAGTGATGAGCATGATCTCATCTTGATCGGTCACTGCTAATGCCCCAACCACCACCCCTGTTTTTTCTCCCGTTTTCATAGTAATGATTCCCTTACCACCTCGGGATTGCTTGCGATAATGATCGAAGGAGGTTCGCTTGCCAATTCCTTGTTCACCGGCCACAAGAAGTGTTGCCTGAGGAGAGACAACAGCAATAGCTACCACAGCATCATTAGCAGCTAGGCGAATACCCCAGACACCAACGGTCTTGCGGCCTTGATCTCGAAGCTCCTCTTCACTAAATCGGATGCTTTGACCTTGCTTGGTCACAAGTACGACTTCGTCATGACCATTGGTCTGCACAGCATCGATGAGTTCATCTCCCTCTTCAATTTGAATGGCAATGATTCCTCCCTTTCGAATGTTTGCGAAGTCAGCCAGGTTTGATTTTTTAACAATACCACTGCGACTGACAAAAAAGATATGGAGCTCCGGATCCCAGGTTGTATCAACAGCTCCAACACCACCACTATTTTTAGATTGAATACGGAGGGTTGCTGCAATCTGCTCACCTGGCTGAAGATTCAAGATATTGGCTATAGAGCGTCCTTTGGCGGCACGACTCATCTCTGGAATTTCATAAACACGCTCTACATAACAACGTCCGCTCTTAGTAAAAAAGACGAGGTAGTCATGGGCACTGGCAGTAAAAAGATGTTCTACAAAATCACCTTCCTCTGTTTCATTGGCAGCCTCGCGTGTGGTCATCCCAACAACCCCTTTTCCACCTCTTTTCTGAGCACGGTAGGAACTAACTGCGGTCCGTTTCATAAAACCTTTATGAGTGATCGTAATAATGCATCCTTCATTGGCAATGAGGTCTTCAATAGAAATTTCTCCTTCTGCTGGAATAATCTCAGTAAGACGAGGACGACCATGCTTTTCTTTAATTGCAAGAAGCTCCGAAGTAATGAGTGCTAGCACCCGTTCTTCACGTGCCAAGATATCATTAAGATCAATGATAACGTTGAGAAGCTCTGTATATTCTCCAATCACTTTATCCCGCTCGAGACCGGTTAATTGATAGAGACGCAATTCTAAGATCGCATCGACTTGGAGCTCGCTCATGAAGTAGCTTCCATCGACGAGACGCTCTTCACGACGCACCTGAAGACCAAAATGCTCTACTTGCTTTTTTGTAAATTCAAATGCAAGCAATTTGACTTTTGCCTCTTCACGATTAGCAGAATCACGAATAATACGGATGAATTCATCTAAATTGGCCAAGGCAATCAAATACCCCTCCAGCTTTTCAGCACGCAGCTCTGCTTGATCTAGGAGATATTGAGTCCTGCGTAAAATGACCTCACGACGATGTTCGATAAAGCATGCGATGGCTTCTTTGAGTGAGAGAAGCTTGGGACGCCCACGATCAATGGCTAGCATCATCACGGAAAAAGAAGATTCCAGTGCCGTATGTTTGTAGAGATTGTTGATGACTACTTTAGGAATAGCATCTCGCTTGAGCTCGATAACCACACGTGTATTTTCATCAGACTCATCACGAATAGCACTAATTTCTGGCAATACTTTTTCATTCACAAGGCCAGCAATCCGTTCTACGAGCAAGGCACGATTCACGTTGTAAGGAATTTCGGTAATAACGATCTGTTCGCGTCCGCCTTTAATTTCCTCTAAACCAGCACGACCACGGACTTTGACTGACCCACGCCCTGTTTCAAAATATTGCCGAATTCCCTGTGTCCCACAGAGCTGGCATCCGGTTGGGAAGTCAGGACCTTTTACATGCACCATGATCTCCTCTAAGGTGATCTCGGGATTCTCTACTTGAGCACAGATTGCATCAATAATTTCTACAAGATTATGGGGGGGGAGATTTGTCGCCATACCCACTGCAATGCCGGTGCCACCATTGACAAGAAGGTTAGGGAAAGCAGCTGGAAAGACGGTCGGTTCTTCACGTGTATCATCGTAGTTGGGAACAAAATCGACTGTATTATTTTCCATGTCCTCCATAAGGAGGGCTCCTAATGGCCGCAGACGTGCCTCTGTATAACGCATGGATGCTGGTGGGTCACCCTCAACAGATCCAAAGTTACCCTGCCCTTCAATGAGCATCTCACGCATGGCCCACGACTGTGCCATATGCACCAGGGTTGGATAAATGGCTTGGTCTCCATGCGGGTGATAATTACCCATTGTCTCTCCCACAATCTTAGCGCACTTGAGGTGCTTGCGTCCGGGCATGACCCCAAGCTCTTTCATTGCATAGAGAATGCGACGCTGGGATGGCTTTAATCCATCTCGAGCATCGGGCAGAGCTCTAGAAATAATGACCGACATCGAGTAGTCGAGGAAGGACCGCGACATTTCTTCAGAAACATCGATGAGTTCTATTTTTTCGTTTTGGTGGTACAAGATAAAAGAATTGTTGAAAGCGAACTCTAACCTAACTATTTCATTTAAGGTCTCACTAGTGAATCTTCTGTGGCCAGAGTTATTGGTAACACGGAAGTCTCATCACTGCTACGTTGTACTAACCTGAATATTTCATACTAATGTAATGAGGAGGAGGCGAGGCTAAGGGGGCATGCCAGGCGAGCATTTGACACTGGG
>WBXG01000044.1 GCA_008932965.1 Verrucomicrobiota bacterium | reverse complement strand
GAGTAAAATGGGGAATCCTATGGCAGGAGCTAAATCTGGGAGGGATTCGGTTGATGAAATGGGAACAAGCCATCCGCTGACCACTTCAACCATCATGGATCCATATTTTTATTTGTGGTATTGTAACGGGGGTAGCACTTGATTCAACGAAAATATTTTTCCTTCAAGTGGGGCTGCAATGAGTGGGGCTAAGGGATTTTGATAAAAAACTGGGGTGATTTCTTCTAACGTCAATTGATTTTTTGCTGCCTCTTGTAGGATTTGAGAATCATTCCAACTGCCTGATGCGATTGGTTTGAGGGCGATGGTATTAAATCCTAGTGTTCGAAGAGCACGGGTGAGAAGAGCAGTGAGAAAAGTTTTTCCTCCGTCGGTATCAGTAGCTGTAATGAAGTAGTTCATGATTTTTCTAGCATTGTTAATGACTTACTAAATTTAAATATAATTGCTCGAGTGATGAAGGAGAATGCTCTTGTTTCATCTTATCAAGAGCTCGCGTATGAAGAAGTCTCCCCTCTTTAATAATAGCAATCTGATCGCAGGTCTTTTCGACATGCGCCAACAAATGAGATGTTAATAAAATTGTTTTACCCAATTTTTTTAATTCCAATAAAAGATCGGAGAGAAAATCTAATCCTACGGGATCAAGTCCTGTGGTGGGTTCATCGAGAATAAGAAGTTTGGGTTCATGAATGAGTGCTTGGGCAAGCCCTAATCGCTGACGCATTCCTTGAGAGTAATTCCCGATAAGATCATCTGCTTTCTCATGAAGAGCAACTAACACAAGGAGCTCCTCTATTTTTGAGGAGAGGGAGGGGACATTAGAAAGTTTCCCATAAAAAGTGAGGGCCTCTCGTGCATTGAAGAATGAGGGAAAGACCGGATTTTCTGGCAAGAACCCAACAGAGTGACGGGAGATCAAGTTCCAACAAGGAATTCCGAAAAGTTGAGCCCTTCCTTTTGTTGGATTCAAAAAACCAAGTAAGATTTTAAGCAATGTGCTTTTTCCTGAACCATTGGGACCAAGAAGAGCCGCAACCTGACCCTTTTCAATGTTCCAAGAAAAATCAGTGAGTACAGAAGAAGGTTTTTTTAGAAAAGAGGAATAAAACTTTTTTGTCACGTGCTCGATACTCACGGCACAAGAGCTTTTCATACGATCTTAAAACCGCGAAAAGAGGGGAGGGTATTTGTTTCTAGAGTGACCTCTTCTTCGTGTTGAATATGGCCAGCGAGAGGGCTTTCCCGGATCGCAGAGAGGAATTCTTCCATCTCTTTGCTATCCCCTTGTGCGATTAGCTCCACACGACCATCCAACAGATTACGAACGCTTCCTATAACATCAAAGCCGCGCGCTAAACCTAATACAGTAGCACGGAATCCAACTCCTTGAACTCTTCCCTCATAACGAATACAACGCGTTTTCATAAAAAAATCGGGGCGACAGGATTCGAACCTGCGACATCTTGGTCCCAAACCAAGCGCTCTACCAAGCTGAGCTACGCCCCGTGGGAAGTGACACGCTAGCGATGGAATCTCCGAAGTGCAAGAAACCTTTCAACAAATCTCATAAAAGTTCTAAAAAAGAGAGCCTCTTCTTTTTACGATTTTTAAAAAAGGTTCAGGTAACACTAACCCGGATATTTCATACTCATCGTTGCGAGGAGACAGCGAAGGCTGATAGGACAAGGCGGACGCTGAAGTCTAACGACATAGGCGTGTGTACACACTGCCTGATGAAGACTGTGAGATCAATGCAGTCTCCATCTAGCCCGGATATTTCATACTCATCTACTACGGAATCCGGGAAGCCAGATGGATGCTGCGTTAGACTCACATTTTGATTTGGACAGTATGTACGCATACAGCCCGGCATCAAAATGCTCATCTGCCTTACCCCATCAGCCTTCGCGGCCTCCTCGTTACGATCAGTATGAAATATCCGGGCTAGCTTCCATGCTTCCATAGGTGATTGGCATGAAATATCCGGGCAAGAGCTTTTCTTATGCAGATAGAGATCAGTGCTTTTGATTTGTCAAGGCAGTGGCTAATCAGCATAGTCTAAGATTTCCAATCCATTCATGATGAAACGCTCACTTCTTTTTTTTTCGCTTATGACTTCACTAGGACTTGCTGCTCAACCACTGCCTATTGGAGCCTCTGCACCACAGATCAGTGCTCTTGACCAAAATGGAAAATTAGTTTCCTTTGCAAATTTCTATGCAAAAGGAATCACACTTGTTTATTTCTATCCTAAAGCGGATACCCCAGGATGTACTGCAGAAGCCTGTTCTCTTAGGGATTCCTATGTTACCCTCCACGATCGTCATGGAAAAGCTATTCAGATTTTAGGAGTAAGCAGAGATACACCTGAGTCTCAGAAAAAATTCCAACAAAAGCACCAACTCCCTTTTACGCTCATTGCAGATCAGGATGGCACCGTTGCCAAAGCTTTTGGAGTAACCCTCATTCCTATTGTGGGGCTCACAAGCCGCCAGTCATTTCTTGTGGAGGATGGAAAAATTGTCTGGTCCTCTTTGAATGCCGAGACAAGTGGTGCTGCCACTGAAGTGCAAAAAGCATTACTTGCAGTACATACAAGTAAAGAGTAACGGGTCATGAGTAATGTGTAGCTGACGCAAGCATGAAGTATTATTTTTTGAAAATCCTTTCTATCAAAAAAGCTTAAGAATTCTGATGGTACATCGATCTTTAAAAAAATCATTACCCATTACTCATCACTCTTTACTTTCCTTGAAAGGTTGCTATTCTTATCCGCTTTCTCAGGGTTGGTAGCTCAACGGTAGAGCAGTGCCCTTTTAAGGCATTGGTTGAGGGTTCGAGTCCCTCCCAACCCAGGCCTTTGAGGAGTGATGGTGTTTATACTGTATGAAATTCAAAGAGGCAGATGATAAGATGCTCTTTTTCTATTTTTAATCTGATCAGCAGAAAAAAATATTTCTAGTAAAGAGTCAACAATTACTCACTTCATAGCGCCATGCCTCTCTTCTATTATCAAGCCTTTGAAGCTTCCCACAAAGAGGTGACGGGATCCCTGGAAGCCCCCTCACAAAGCGAGGCCTATCGTCTTCTTCGTTTGCGAGGATTGCAACCCAAGTCACTTCGAGGAGAGGGGGATAGTAAAAATAGCTCTTCCAAAAAAGAACCTCTTGCGACTTCAGCAGCTGATTTACAACTCACGCGACTGAGCACCCCACAGCTTCTTTTTTTTACAGAGGAGCTCGCAGAGCTTTTAGAAGCGGGATTACAGTTAGAAGGAGCACTGAAGGTCATTGAACAACGCCAAGAGAAATCCCCAGTGAAGATCGCAGCTGCAATTTTACGTGCTCGTGTGCGCGAAGGGGTTAGCTTTTCTAAAGCACTCCGTGATTGTGGAGAATCATTTGACCCACTCTATTGCAATCTGGTGGCTGCAGGGGAGGCGAGTGGAGCTCTCTCCAAAATTTTAAAACGTCAATGTGCCCATCTAGAAATGATGGAAGAGTTACGAAAGAAAGTAACCTCCTCTCTTGTCTATCCGAGTATCGTCTTTGCCTCGGCTATTGTTCTAATGTTTATTTTCCTCACATTTTTAGTACCTCAACTTTCTGTTCTTCTAGGAAAATCTGGTCAGAAACTTCCACTCATTACCCAATGTTTAATTAATGTCAGTGAGTTTTGTGGTCACTGGTGGTGGGCCATTATTGCGACATTAGGAGCAACTTTTTTAGGGTTGCGTATGGCTTCCGAAACCCCATCTGGTAAAGCATGGTGGCACAAAGCAATGCTTGATATTCCTGTGGTGGGTCCTGTTTTAAGGATAAAATTCTTTGCTGAGATTTTACAAACACTCTCTACCCTTGTCTCCAATGGGGTTACTATTCTTTCAGGGCTTCATCTACTGCATGGAGCCACGGGAAATGTTTTTCTCCGAGGACTCATTGCACAGATCTCAGCGCTCGTGAGCGAGGGATACAGCTTGGAGAGATCGATGAAGAAGGTCGGTTTTTTCCCTCCAGTCATGATCGACATATTAAGTGTTGGAGAACAGACTGGTGATATTGCAGGGGCTCTTGGACGCGCAGCACAGCGTTATGATCGTGAGCTCTCCTCTAAAATCGGCACCCTCACAACACTCATTCAACCCGCAGTTATTCTCCTTGTAGCACTTTTTGTCGGGGTCGTTGCTTACTCCATGATTGCTGGAATTTTAACGAGTGTGAATTCCTTAAGAGCTCATTAAGAATTTTTCAGAGTAATGCTGGGAATTATATTGATATTTTAGAGATCTTATTTATGAATTCTTGAAAATCTTTTATTAAAGGTCCCGTAGATGCTTTTATCTGATCTCTTTGCTCTTCGGTAAAAGATTCTGGAATGTGATTAACTATACGTTGAAATTCATTAGTTGCATTTAGCAAGCCATCATCATCATAATAAAAGGCTTTTCTAAACTCAAAATATGATTTATTAAGAGCAAGGAAATATTTTTGTTTTTCTGATATATTGACATTTAAAGAGAGCGTCTCAATTTTTTGTAGAATGGACTCCAAGTTACTACTCTCCTTGAGTTGAGACTTCAATTGAGATCCCATAAAGCTAAAAGGGAATAACTCCAAAGGAAGTTTTTCTGTGAGAAAATCTCCCTGGATTTTTGGATTAAAAGACTTTTGATAATCGTTATAAGCTTGAAAAAATAGATCTGGAGCCTGGTTATCTGTAGTTTCTATAACAGCGTTTGTAGATGTTTGAATCTGATTTGCTGATTTCTCTCCTTGCTCTACTTTTTCATAAACAATGGAGCAACTATGTTGCGATAAGTAGCTCTCTAGCTCCTCTTCCCACTCTTTTGGAATGGGGATGATTTGTGAATCATTCACTTCAGACCAGCTATCCCCATTTCTTAAAAAAGAGAAAGCATGGCCACTTCCCTTTAGACCAACAGAATCAGCAGAAACAACACACAGAATAGCTTTGGGTTGATAGATGATAGATGATTGGCTCTCCCCAAACGTAATCGGCTGTAGAATATCCGTGGTGCCGTGTTGCAGAACCTTGTTACCCTCTCGGCTATTTTTAAAATTTAAAGTGAGAGATGCAGGAGCTTGATTAATATTAAAGGTATAACCCTTGTCATCTAGAAATTTTTTAACACTATTCTGCGTAGTTCTTGATTTTGATCCAGCATCATTAGTTGCATCAATAGTGATACTAGAAGCAACATGAATCTCTTGATCTTTCTTAAAAGTCACTTTGGGTGCGCCAAGCTCATGAAGGAAAATAGTTGTAATATCTACAGGTATTAATCCTCTGATATCGCCAGATTGAGCTGATGCTCTTGCAATGCCTGATTGACTTTGCCTATTAAACCAATAATTTTTTGCAAGGAGACTTGCCCCTTCAGCATGAAGAGCTTGACAATCTTTCTCTGTCATTGGAGTTCCATCGATCAACTTTGAAAGAGTTGGCATTTTTTCTTGAATTCTGCTTTTGAGTTCACTCTTTGCATCTTCATTAACTAGTGAATCAAGGGTGATTTGAAGCGATGCTGCTGTAGCCTGCAGGGAGGCATTCATATGACACGCCCCAGTATGATTAGAGAGGCCAGTGATAGTTTGATTGTTAGTTTCAGTATGTGGAAGTACTGTATCTCGAAATTCTTGATTCGATGATATCTGTTGAGAGTATTCTTGAGAGTCCTTGTTCAGGAATGTATAGGAATAATTTTCCCAACGCCGAGCCCGATCATTGTTAAAGTATCTTCCGAGTTCTCCTAGTCTACCCCCAGAGGAGGGTTGAAAATCATCCCTAATGATTTTCTCGTGTGACGAGGGGACTGCTTTGAATAAAAGAGTAGAAGAAGCAGCATCATAAATAGCTTTTCGTGTCTCATACATTGTTGCGCTATTATAAGCCTTTCTAAGAGCCCAAGCTGCAGAACCACTCTCTACTACCTTTACCTGACGACCAAATATTTCGAACTCACCCTTTGAACTTGTACCTCCCGTAGAGTGAAGAGGATTAAGGTAGGTAAGACTGAGTGCATCTCCCAATCTGTTAATATGATTAGACATAGAGCATCAGGTAGCTATTACTTTGTAAAACTAACAAAGATTCTAATTCTTAAGAAATATTCTATGGAAGCTTATTTCAACGCAGCCCAGACACGATGGACATCATCATGCTCCTCCAGGGTCTCTAAAAAAGCAACAACATCATGACGTTCCCCCTCCGAAAGTTCAGGAAAATTTTTAGCAACGTAGCCAATTTCACTCGTAATCACACTCCAGCCATGCTGTAAAAGCCACTCAGAAACAGTATGAGTGGCTGCTCTTTCAGTAATAAAACGGGCTCCTAGAGCATCGTTTGGGATATCATCATTGTGAGCATGGGTTAAGGGTTCCACCTCACTTGCTCCAGCTTCAATAGCTGCCTCTTCAAGATCGGCCTGGAGATTAGTTGTGTAGGCTTCCACTAAACCGACATGGTCAAAAAGAAACTTATTGCTCCCTGGATTTCCAAGCTGAGCTTCACGAAAAAGGACACGAATTTCTGGGGCGGTGCGATTATTGTTATCAGTAAAGACCTCCACGATCACAGGAACTTTGTGCGGTGTGTATCCTTCAAAGACAATATGCTCGAGTGATGTTTTATCATCGCCAGTTCCAGATCCTTTCTGAATGGCTCTCTCGATAACATCACGCGACACACTCTCTCGTTTTGCCTTATCAATGGCTGCTGCTAAACGAGCATTACTAGCTGGATCAGCACCTCCTTGACGAGCTGCAATGGTAATTTCACGAACAAATTTCCCAGTTGCTTTCGATTTTTTGAGTGAAGATACTTCACGCTTTGCTAAGAGCCATTGGCGTCCCATGAGAGTTTTTTATAAATGTTAATTTAACTTTTGATACAACAATCAACAAGGTGATCGAAGAGTTTTTCCATTACAGAAAAAGTTGAGGATGAATCGTGCAGAGTAGCTTGCACAAAATCAAGTGCTGTTTTCTAACTTCTATTTTTGATCTTATAATACTTTTAACCCGCATATTTCATACTGGTTCGTCGCGAGGCGCCGCGAATCCAGATGCAGAGAAGGAAGGTGATGGATTGTGACGACGGCTGTATGTTTCATACTGCCCGAGGAGCAATTCAAAGCTAACGCAGTATCCATCTGGCTTCCCGGATTCCATAGGTGATTGGTATGAAATATGTGGGTTAACCCTTCACTTTTTTCAGGAGTTGCCTTACAATGAAGGCTACTCTGCAATAACAGGGGTCGCACTCATCCGCTTACGTGCTGTGGCATCCAAGATCTTCTTACGAAGGCGAAGACTCAGCGGGGTCACTTCGACATATTCATCATTGGCAATATATTCCAGAGAACGCTCTAAGGTCATCTTGAGGGGAGGGGTTAGAGAGATCCCTTTACCATCACCAGTACTGCGCATATTAGAAAGTTTCTTGGCCTTACATGGATTGACTGGCATATCATCAGGGCGGGCATTTTCTCCAATGACCATCCCAATATAGACCTCTTCTTGAGGTCCAATGAAGAGGCGTCCGCGTTCTTGGATAGTATCGAGGGCGTAGGCCATACTGGTTCCATTTTCCATCGAAATAAGAACACCGTTGTTACGTGTCGGGATCTCCCCTTTGTAAGCGGCATATTCTTTAAAGAGGTGAGACATAATGCCATGACCTTTAGTTGCATTGACAAGATCAGTTTCAAAGCCGATCAATCCACGTGTTGGGACGACTGCCTCTACCGTGACGCTATGCGCTTGATGGTCCATTGAAATGATGTCTGCTTTACGGCCGGCAAGGCTTTGTAAAATATCACCTAGGTTATCTTTTGGAACATCGATGTAGACACTCTCAAGGGGCTCAATGAGATTCCCCTCAGCATCTCGTTTGAAAATTACCTCAGGTCGTGAAACAAGGAGCTCAAAGCCCTCACGGCGCATCTGCTCCACAATCACAGCAATTTGCATCTCTCCACGAGCCTTAATTTGAAAATGCCCAGCTGTGTCTGTATCTTTGACTTCAATAGAAACATTGGTACGTGTTTCACGGACAAGGCGCTCACTAATTTGGCGAGCTGTTACCAGTTTTCCTTCTTTACCAGCAAGGGGTCCATCATTAATACAAATCTTCATCGTGATCGTTGGAGGGTCGATGTCGACGAAATCAAGAGCAGGACGCTCTTCACTATCGGTTAAGGTCTCACCAATAAATACATCTTCAAAGCCTGCAAGGCCGATAATATCACCTTCGGAGGCCTCTTTAAGTTCGATCTTAGCTAAACCTTGGTGGCCAAAAAGAGCAGTTACATTCTTTTTCTCTTTTTTACCATCTATATGAATACAGACGATGGAGTCACCAACTTTAATTTTACCACTAATAATCCTGCCATAAGCAATACGACCGAGGTAGTCGCTCCAATCAAGATTGGAGACTAGCATCTGAAAATAAGCGGCCTCTGATTTTTTAGGGCAGGGGATATGTTTTATAATGGCCTCATAGAGTGGCTCCATCGTGATGCTCTCCTGATCAATCTCCTGCTTAGCATAGCCTTGTTTAGCACTAGCATAGACAACAGGGAAATCGAGCTGGGAATCATTAGCTCCTAACTCCAAGAAAAGTTCAAAGACCATATCGAGCACCTTGTGAGGACGTGCATTTTCACGATCAATTTTATTGATGACAACAATCGGTTTAGCTCCATTTTCGAGGGCTTTTTTTAGAACAAACTTTGTCTGGGCCTGCGGCCCATCATGAGCATCGACAACTAAAAGAACACCATCAACCATTTTCATGATACGCTCTACTTCGCCACCAAAGTCAGCATGACCTGGAGTGTCGACGATATTGACATGGTATTCTTTCCACTTAAAAGCAGCATTTTTTGCTTTGATGGTGATTCCTTTTTCACGTTCCAGATCCATAGAATCCATGATCCGCTCCTCCGAAGCCTTAGCCTCATTGGCACGGAAGGTTCCGGCTTGCTTGAGAAGCTGGTCGACAAGCGTGGTTTTGCCATGATCCACGTGAGCGATAATAGCGATGTTGCGAATTGATTCTAAAGATGATTCCATAAAAAATAAAAGGGTGGATACTATCTATCTCTTCGGGCTCAATGTCAACCTCTCATAAAGGTTAGTAAAAAAAACAGAAAGAATATTTTTCATGGTACTTGCATTTCACAAACCGTACGGCTGCCTCTCTCAATTTACAGCTGATGGTTCTTCACATCGCACATTGGCAGATTTTGGATTCCCTGCAGGGGTTTATCCCTTAGGACGTCTTGATGCCGACTCGGAGGGATTACTCTTATTGAGTGATGAGGCTGGACTCAATTCAAAACTTCTTGATCCCAAAAATGCACACCGACGTACTTACTGGGCTCAGGTAGAAGGAATCCCTTCACTCAACTCTCTTAAAAAATTCGAACAGGGACTTTGGATTCAGGATTATCAAACTCTTCCCGCAACCTCCTGGTTATTGGATCCACAACCGACTCTTCCACCACGTGATCCACCCATCCGTGTTAGAAAAACAGTTTCTGATTGCTGGATTGCTTTGGAACTCATCGAAGGAAAAAATCGCCAGGTCCGTCGTATGACAGCCGCCATTGGCCATGCCACTTTGCGCTTACTACGAGTGAGTATTGGAAATTTAGAGCTAGGGGACCTTTCTGCGGGAACCTGGAAAAAAATATCAGAAAAGCAGAGGCGATTACTTTTAGCTCTGTAGGAATGGTCATTCACAGTCACTTCAATAACTTTAGATAATATATGTCATGAATAATTAAAGTCTTTTGTACAAGCAAAAGACTCAAAGATATCTTCCAAATCACTTACCACTATACTCATTAGATTCACCACCTTTTTCATTCTCAAACTGCAACTCCTCAAACTGCAACTCCACACTATCTTGATATTCTCCGATCGGATGAAGAATGCTTAAATGGCCATTGATAACAACTTTCTTTCCACTGGAGTTAAGCATGAACCGTTCTAGATTTGCCTGAACCATCCCTAGTCGCGACTTGAATTCAGGAAATCGATATTGTCTCGCTTGATGTTCTCCATAGAGAATTGCATTACCAATCAATCTTTCCCCTCTTGCTGCATTTTCTATTCTTGTAGGATTAGGACCAACCAACAATTCACCAAGACGATTGGCTTCCTCATTCGAAACAAGCCCCAGCCCATAAGGAGTATCTCGATCATTTTTAATGGGCCTTGTCTTTGCCAATTCTAAGGTGTTTCTAAAAAAAAGAATATTTTCTTGATGATGGCATTTTGCAAGTTCACTCCATGCTGATGCAAGGCCTTGAGCTGCTTGAGTTGCTTCATTCCATGAAGATTTAAGCCCTTCATGATCGAATGAATTTTTTTTCCATTTATTAACAACATCCAAAAGCTTCTCTGCTAAGTTTGATTTAGCCTCATAAATTTCAAGACGAGAAAAATGACGACCTCTACCAAGTGCCTTTGTAACATCAATTGCATTTTCATAAACCACTTTAAATAAATCGTCTTTGGATGTTTGTTTATTCATAGCTTTAGGAGACTTCAAAACTGGTTCTTGAAAAGCTATTTGACAAGTTTCTATCTCTTCTTGCATTGGAATTCTTCGAGCCACCTCATCATAAGCTAATTTGGCACTAATGGCATCGTGGTATTGTTCTTTAAAATTCTCCACAATAGATGTACCAAGCGGATCACTTTTTTCTGAAAGCGAAAGCCAATGATGGCGCGCTTGATCTGTTCCGGTAATTGTATATACAGCACTTTCAAGAAGTTCATGAATGTTAGAAAAACCAAGTCTATTTATTTCATTACGCCAACTTATGAAAGCTTTTTGAGCGTTTATATTAACTGAGGGATCTGGCATTGTTACCAATTGGTTTTGAAGTCTTACAAATTCCTCGAAATGCTTATTAGCATCAAAAGAAGAATCTCTTTTAGCTTTAAGGTAACTAGCCAGGCTATCAGAAGCTTCGGTTATTTTTACAGTGGCATTCTTGAGCCTATTTTTAAAAAGATCTTCGGCTTTTGCAGCGTCTGTGGCCTTATCTATTTCAGAAGTATCTTCGAGAAAAATAAAACGACGCTCGTGTTGCACTCTAGAAGCAGATGGAACGTTGATTTCTCGCAACCCAGCCTGGGTTCCTAAAGTTATAAAAACTCCTGCTAAAATACTTTCAATAATTTCATCAATCCCAGCAGATGCAAGGAGCTCTGGATTTACAACGGGTTCTGAGGCGTTGGCATCGTGATTGACTAAATGAAAAAGTGGTATGTTCAATCTTAATTCAGGGTCGATATTCGTGGAGCTAGGGACTGGGTAATTCAAGAAAGGAGCAAACCTTGAAGGAGTATTCTTGATCCATTCACAAAATTGAACCATATCATTCCAGCTCACAAACAAGAGCGGAGTATCCTCTGCTCCTCCAAGAGGTAGAGCTTCGAAGAGATAATTTCCAGGGACTCCAGAACGCAAAAGCATAGAATCTCCGTGAGAAACCATCATTTTTTCGTCATAACACGAATGATTTTTTTCTGAATCATTCAAAAAATCACAAAAAATCTTCATCTTTATCGATTCATCGATAGAACCACTTCCCTCCTTTGCTTTGAGGAGAGGAATATTTGCAATGAAGAGAATGCTTAATAAAAAAAGACTTTAACATTAGAAAACATAATTAATTTTTTTAACGTAAATACGGATTGGTTTCTGCCTCATGACCAATAGTCGTTTCTGCTCCATGGCCTGCTAACACACGGGTTTGAGGAGGAAGTGGGAGTAATTTTTTTTGAATTCCATCCAGAAGTAACTCTCGGTCGCCTCCAGGGAGATCCCAACGACCTACCCCACCAGCAAATAAAACATCTCCTCCATAAAGCAAACCAGCTGCAGCATCATAAAAACAGATGCTTCCAGGGCAGTGTCCCGGCACTTCAAAAATATCAAAAGAATGCCCCAGGAATAATTGATGAGGTCCTTCCACTAGGTATTGACTGGCTTTAACGGGTTCCACATGAAAGTCGAGACCGAGCCGACGCAGCAACCCAGTATCGGCTACAATATCCTCAGTGATCTGATGCATCATCACTGGACAATGATGTTCACGAACAATCTTAGCTGCATCCATGACATGATCAAAATGACCATGTGTTAGAACAAGCAAATTAATAGGCGCCTCTTTAAAGTAAGCTGCAGAGCCCTCAGGAGCATCAATAAGAAGATTTCCCTCAGGTAGGCTTACTAAATAGGAACGGGTATCAACAGGACCACCAGTAAAACAAGTAATATTTTTCATGACACGAAGTTTGCTTTTCTCTGCATCCTCTGCAAGATTTCTTTACTGACCTCTCAAAATGAATTTTCCTTTTAGTACAATGAGCTACCGATCTTCTTGTTTTAAAACATTTCCAAAACAATGTATTGTCACTTTTCTTTTTGCACTTGTTATTTTTCTTGCTTCTTTTTCTAGGGCTACAGAGCCGCCAAAAAAGGACTCCTCAGTAGTTTCAAGCACCTCATCACTCCCATCAGTAACTCCTTCTCCATTTTCCCTAGTAGAAATGGGACCCGTTGCAGCAACTGTAGGGCGCATTTTAGAGCAGGGGCATTTTTTGAGGCTCTCCTTAAGTGATCCGAATCCTCCTCATGACTCGGCAACACCACCTCTGACTATGCCTCAGAGAATACTGAAAAACTACCTTCAGTTTTTGGATTACAATCACCTTTACTTTACACAAGCAGACATCAAGGAGTTTCAGCAAAGATATGAATCGACTATTGGCACTGATTTATTGAGAGGCGATTTAACAAATGCAAAAGCAATTTATGATCGCTTTCGTCAACGTGTTGAAGAACGTGTCTCAAAAAATAAAATCATTGCAGCAGCAAAGCACGATTTCTCCTCTAATGGCACTGTTGAAATGAATCGCCAAAAAGCCGATTGGCCTCTTGATGAACATGCTGCAGACCAGCTCTGGAATGATCGAGTTGAAGCTGAATTACTACAAGAAAAGCTCAATAAAAACTCCACAGACTCTCCTGCAAAAATTATTATTCACCGGTACGATCAAATGCTCAAGGTCCTCCATGAGCAGAAAGAGGAGGATATCGTAAGAGCATTTTTAATAGCTCTCTCAGAAAGTTATGATCCTCATTCCGAATACATGAGTCCTTCTGATATGGATAATTTTAACATTCAAATGCGCCTCTCTCTCATTGGTATTGGTGCAGTGCTGCGTGCTGATGATGGCTACACGCGTATTGTTGAAGTTGTTCCAGGAGGGCCTGCTGACCGCGACGGCAGACTTAAGGAAAACGATCGTATTACTGCAGTTGCACAAGGAGCAGCTCCTTTTGAAGATGTTATTGACTTAAGACTTGATAAAGTTGTCGAGAAAGTACGTGGTAAAAAAGGATCTCAAGTGCGCTTGCAGGTCATTCCTGCAGATGCCACAGACCCTTCAAAGCGAGTTATTATCTCACTCACACGTGATGAAGTGAAACTAAAAGAATCGGAAGTCAAAGCGGAACTTATTTATGTTTTGGGTGCTAATAAGCAGGAGGAAAAATTTGGTTGGCTCACTATTCCTGCATTTTATTCAGAAATGGATCGTCATGGTGCTCCTGATGCAAAAAGCACCACCAAGGATGTTCGTCTACTTCTCACACGTCTCAAAAAAGAAAACATTCAAGGACTTGTTATTGACTTACGTCGCAATGGTGGAGGCTCTTTAGAAGAAGCTATTAATTTAACGGGGCTTTTCATTGGTGCTGGTCCTGTTGTTCAAGCGAAAGATTCCAATGGAAATATTACCATTTCCTTTAACCATGAACCGACTCCCTTGTATGACGGTCCAATGATTGTGCTCACCAACACACTGAGCGCTTCAGCAAGTGAAATCTTTGCCGGAGCACTTCAAGATTACCACCGCGCTGTCATTGTTGGTGATCAGCGGACTTTTGGCAAAGGAACTGTTCAGACTGTCCTCGATGTCAGCAAATTCATGCCTCTTTTTCAAGGTTCACAAGAAGCAGGATCACTCAAATTAACCATTCAAAAATTTTATCGT
>WBXG01000043.1 GCA_008932965.1 Verrucomicrobiota bacterium | reverse complement strand
TTTGGTGCAGTGCTATTAAGGCAAGTGCTGTAAAATCGATATGAGCAGTGATGTCCCGTTTTCCTACTTCCTCAAGTGGATTATCGTAACGGCGGTGCTCCTGATAAGAGGCAATGCTCCCTTCTGCTCGGTAAGAAGCAAAGCGCTGAGCGCCGGCATAACCGTAGTCAGCAATGAGGATCATTCCCCGCTTCATGCGTGAGTCAATCTCCTGGAGCCAAGGTTGAACACCAAGCCTCACTTCCCACAAAAATCCTGGAGAGAGATTAGAGGGAAGTTTCTCTGCGATTGTTTGAAGTTCTTTTTTCGTAATTGGGGTTGTAATCCAGGAAAAACGATCCTCTCCGTGCGAAAGAACACGTCTTTCGAGCCACTCTTGACCACTCCATAACAAAAGATCAATGGGAAAGGCATCGAGTAGCTCATTGGAAAAATGAATTCCTTCGAACTCAGGAAGTGCCTCTGTCTTATTCACCCAAAAAATATTATGAAATTTTTTTAAATTCTCCTCTTGGTGCCGCTGGTGAATTAGGAAGGGCTCAACAATGTGATAATGGATGCACTTAAAAAGCTCTCTACATTCTTGTAAGCTCTCTAAAATATCGAGTGCGAGTCTTCCATCATGGGCTCCTTGCTCCACAATGGAAAATGGTTGTGGTCTTCCAAGGCCTTCCCAGAGGTCCTTAATGAAAAGACCTATGACTTTTCCATAGATATTTCCCACACTCACATTGGTATAAAAATCTCCTTTTTTGCCGATACAAACCCGCCCAGAGCTGTAGTAGCCCTGCTCGGGGTCATAGAGTGCCTTTTGCATGAAGCTTGCAAAAGAAATAGAATGAGAATGATCGGTCACAAAAATCAGAGGATGAAAATTATATCTTTTTTTCTTTCCAATAGAACATCATGGCAATGCCAATACAGATACCGAGCGACCCGATCCATTTTAGTAACCAACCCGGATCATAGAGGACTTGGAGTGTTGTCTCCTGAAGGTTTTGTGGATTCCACTCAGCTTGTGAAAATTTATAATTCATTCCTGTGAGATTGGCCAAAAAGCTACCAGGAAAACTCGCAGGATGATTCATTCTAATATGACCATCTCGTGAGATCCCTGTTTTACGATCGTTAAAGCGCACCATTGCTCTAAAGTCACCGGGAGTCTCGGTTCCCTCATCACGAGGAATTTCAAAATCGAGTAGCTCGATTGAAAAAGGAATGGGTCGAAGTTCCAGCCCATAGCCGATACGAATGGGGATGTTGTTTAAAATAAGGGGAGTGATTTGTCCAGAGGCAACCCATGTTGCAGGACTTTTCTCTCCCTCTTGATCCTCTAAAAAAGAATGAAAACCTGGTGTTCCTGGAAGATTTTTGATTTTAGAAGAGCGGTTTTTTGTAATGGGCATTGTGGAATAAACAATTTGTTGATGATGGCCGCTTTGAAGAAGCTCCAGTTGCCAATCTGCCCAGCCCAGAAAAAGTGTTTCTCCAACGCTCAGAGTTCCCTTTTTTTGGATACTATCCTCCCGTCCTAGTAAAAAGTGGAGTGCATCTTTCTCTGGGTCCATAGCAAGTTGCAACCACGGTTTATGGGTTGCTGCTGGAATGAGGGGAGCAGTATTGGTAATGGATGTTGCCGAGGTATTGGTAATCAGAGGTGGAGTAGGGGTGCTTTCTTTGGAAGGGGGGTGAAGGGGTGTTGTGGAATTGAGTAGATCTATCGTTGCGAGGCCAAAAAAATCATAACGAGCATCATTATTGTCGCCCAAGCCTAATGCTACCAAATGTTCTTGATGAAGAGCTTGACTCGTAATACGGACTAGTACTGCCTCAGATTCTTTCTCTCCCTCACTTGGAACGAGCTTGGGTTGCTCCTCAAGATTTTCACTCCATCCATCGATGATGATATGGAGTTTTGTTTCTGGAATAGGAAGTCGTGTGGGATGCTTCAGGGTTGGGCGTTGGAGAGCAGCATCAAATGGGAGGAGATAGAGGTGGTAGTTTAGAGGGGTCTCTATTTCTAGCACACTTTGGCTCGTAGTAATTTTTTGAACTGGGGCTCCATGAACTTGCAAGGTGACATTTCCTTCAAATCCTAACTTGGACCCAATTGCAGCGCCAAGAAGGAGGGTAATGATTCCATAGTGCGTGATGACAAAGCCAAGATGTTTTTTTTCCCAGGGCCAGCGTGTTAAGGTCACTGCAAAGAGATTGAGACAAAGAAGACCGAGCCATGCTAGGAACCATGGGGCTTTGTAGATCAGCGCATGGGCCACTTTACTATCAAAATGAGATTCCGTGAAAGTTGCCACACCACATGCAATGCCAATGGTAGCTAATAAAACAAGAGCTAGTTGCAAAGAGCCTAGAAGATGAATCACTTGCCAAAAGAGAGAGTTTTTCTGCCGCTCTGCAAGCATTCTGCGACGGGCTTGGGCTCTATTGGTGATAGGGTAGGGATTGACTGACTTCTGTTTCTCTTCATTCATGAAGAGGTGAAGATAACCTAAAGTGGATGAAATCGCTATTTGATATCAAAGATTTGTTGTATTTCAAAAATGAATGAAAATAAAACATCTAGCCCGAATATTTTATACTGATTCTGCTGCGGCTTGCGAACACCTGATGGATACTGCGTCAGCCTCGAATTGCTCCTCGGGCAGTATGACTACCGGCAGCGGGGAAGCTGCGGGAGAGATTGTCGCAAAGCGACAACCCGAAGGGCGAGACGAGCGGGAGCGAGCGAGTCAAACTACAGCTGTCGTCGCAATCCATCACCTTCGTTGACTCGCTCGCTCCCGCTCGTCTCGCCCTTTCAGGGCTGCCCCCTTAAAGCCAAGGCAGTCTCCACCGCGGTCTCCCGACTGCTGGTGGTGTCTGTATCAGGATTCACGGCGCCACGTAACGATCAGTATGAAATATCCGTGTTATTAGGTATTGTCAAAAGAGTGTTCTTAATTACATTTCATGAATACTATTTTCATTTCACTCATGTCCTTGGATCATCTGTTACAGCATTGGATTAATCGCGAGATGACCTCTCCCTTGATGGATCATCTCATGGCAGGAATCACTAATTTTTCTGCATGGCGTCCCTTCCTAATATTAGGAGTGCTCTTAGGTCTGGTTTTTGGAAATTTTAGGATACGCATGATGTTGCTTTCCCTAGCACTGGCAGTGGGATTGACTGATGGAATTATTGTCAACAATATCAAACATCTAGTCGGAAGGCCCCGCCCTTTGCAGGTAGAGCCTGGAGTTCGTAGTGTAAAATTAGCACCCGCATCCCCTCAAATAGCGACTTTGTTCTCTCTTCCTAAAGTTGATTTTCCTATTACTTCTCCTCCAATAAAAAAAGTTCAAGGAGTCTCTTTTCCCTCATCTCATGCTGCTAATATTTTTGTTACTGCGACGGTTCTTATTTTATTTTATCGGCGTTTAGGAATTTTCTTTTCTCTGGTGGCCCTCTTAGTTAGCTATTCTCGGGTCTATACAGGGGCCCATTGGCCACTCGATGTCATTGCTGGGGCTTCTATCGGAATAATTGATGGAGTGATTGTTGTTTTTTTTGTGAACCAACTATGGAGTAGATGGGGAAAGCATTTTTTTCCACAGCTTGCAGAATATAATCCCACATTAGGACTCTTTCCCTACAAAGATGCTTTTGAAAAACGGCATCATTCCGAATCCTAGCTCGGATATTTCATCCCGATCACCCACAGAAACCGGAAAGCAAGGGTGGATGCTGCGTTAGACTCCTATTTTGACTTGGACAGTAGGGACTCCTACAGCCTGGCATCCCAATCCTCCGCCCGCCTAGCACTAATAAGCTTTGCACGGCGCCTTGCGACGAACCAGTATAAGATAGGCGGGCTAGCCCGCATATTTCATACTGATCTACTACGGAAGCCGGGAAGTCAGATGGATGCTGCGTTAGACTCCCATTTTGATTTGTGCAGTATGTACACATACAGCCCTGCATTAAAATGCTCGCCTGCCTTACCCCATCAGCCTTCGCAGCTTCCTCGTCGCGATCAGTATGAAATATCCGGGCTAGTCCAATTTTTAAAATCCATGCATAACAAGAGTTGTGTTCAGAACAGGTAAGAGTACACTTCCAGATCATGAACAAACCTTCCTCAGAGCCTCATACTAACGATTCTTTGCAATCACCTACTCTTGCTACCTCTCTGGAGGAGGAATCCTTCTCTCTCTTGCGTCATCTTGGGAATCGCCTGCTAACAGGCCTTGCGGTTGCAGTTCCCATTATTGCCACCGTTTTGGTTTTAGAAATCTCCTACAATTTTATCAATGGAGTAACAGCCCCACTTTATCGGGCTTTAAAGATTAGTATTCCTGGACTCGGTTTTATCTCAACATTACTTATTTTAATGTTGCTGGGTTTCATGGCATCTCATGTGATTGGAAATAAAATCCTGGAAATGTTTGAGGCCTTTGTCGCTAAGATCCCTCTGGTTGCTCAAATTTATAGTGTTGTTAAGCAAGCACTCGAATCTTTTAAGACGATTAAATCAACAGAAAATTTCAAGCGTGTCGCCTACGTTGAATGTCCCTCTACTGGATGCATGTTAGTAGGTTATGTGACAGGCCAAATCTTTGAACCCAATCTAGGAGGTTCTATGACCATGGTTTTTGTGCCGCATTCTCCGAATCCTCTAACCGGTTTTTTAATCATTGTCGAAAATCACAAAGTGGTTGAAAGCACCTTAACTCTTGAACAAGTCACAAAGCTCATTATGTCAGCTGGTCTGGTTGCTCCAGCACTCAAGGATACTACCTCAGAAACAATGTCCCCGGCGGGAATCGAACCCACATCTAAGGTTTAGGAAACCTCTATTCTATCCGTTGAACTACGGGGACGAAAATTTATTTACTCCACTCAAGCATCCTCCTAAGGGGGACTTCGGCAGCTGCCCTAAGCTCTTCGGGTAAGAGAATTTCTGGTTTCAAGTCACGTAATGCACGATAAAGCTTTTCGAGGGTATTTTTTTTCATGAAGTGACATTCTGCGCAGGCACAATGTGCTGTGGGTCCTGGAATGAAGGTTTTATCAGGGATTTCACGACGAAGACGATGGAGCATTCCCTCTTCAGTAACGATAACAAAAGCTTTTGAAGGAGAATTCTTACAATAAGAAATCATTTTTTCTGTGGAGCAGACTTCATGAGCAAGGAGTCGTACTGCATAGGAACATTCAGGATGAGCAACAATGGATGCATCGGGATGATCCTTACGAGCCCGCTCAATGCTATCACGGGTAAATTCAATATGAACATGACAGTTTCCTTTCCAGAGTTCCATGGTTCGACCGGTCTGCTCGATAACCCAGGCACCTAAATTTTGATCGGGAACAAAGAGAATATTACGATCCTTGGGAACATGGGAAACAATCTTCACAGCATTGCCACTAGTACAGATCACATCTGAGAGGGCCTTTACTGCCGCGCTACAGTTGATATAGGAAACCACATAATAATTTTTATCACGGTGTTTATTGAGATAAGCTTCAAGATCCGCTGCCGAACAGGAGTCAGCAAGAGAGCAACCTGCCTCAAGATCTGGAATAATAACCGTTTTAGAGGGGTTAATAATTTTTGCTGTCTCTCCCATGAAGTGCACTCCACAAAAAGCAATGACCTCTGCATTTGTCTTGGCTGCCTCAATACTCAGCCCGAGTGAGTCTCCAACGTAGTCGGCAACTTCTTGAATTTCAGCCAGCTGATAATTGTGGGCTAGGATGATGGCATGACGCTCTTTTTTGAGGCGCTCTATTTCAGAAAAAAGATTCACACGAGATGGAGGTGGAGGTGGAGTGATAAAAGGTGGTGAGAGTGATCCTGTGTTCACCCAAGTATTTCATATGATGTGTGGCAAGGGACTACCTAGTCAAATGCTCTTTCTATCTGGCTTCGCGGCCTTCTCATTACGATCAGTATGAAATATCCAAGTTAAAATAAAGCCTTCCATGGATCAATCGTCAACGAGCAAGTAAGAAATTGTAAAAATTAAAAAGAGCGTAAGCCCCTTCATGCTACCATTTTTACATTTTTATCTTCTGCCTTGAGTAACTCTCTTAAAATAAATGGGAGGATACCACCATGACGGTAGTATTCGATTTCAATAGGTGTATCAATGCGAAGAAGGAGAGGGACCTCAAATACTTCCCCATTTTTTTTTGTTACTCGAAGAAGGAGTTTTTGACGTGGTTCTATTTTTTCTGTGAGTCCAAGCAAATCATATATTTCAGTTCCCTCGAGTTGGAGCGTTGTGGCATTCGTTCCTTCCATGAATTGCAATGGAAGAATTCCCATGCCAACAAGGTTGGAGCGATGAATCCGTTCAAAGCTACATGCTATGACAGCCCGTACACCAAGGAGTTGTGTCCCTTTGGCTGCCCAATCACGACTGCTTCCGGTTCCATATTCATGCCCTGCAAGGATGATGAGGGGTGTTTTTTCTGCGGAGTAACGTTTGGCAGCATCAAAGATACTAAGGTGTGCCCCATCGGGTTGATGGAGGGTCTCTCCTCCCTCGACTCCAGGAAGCATGAGATTTTTTATACGAACATTAGCAAATGTCCCCCGTGTCATCACACGATCGTTACCACGACGACTTCCATAACTATTAAAATCTTCTTGTGGGACTCCTTGCTCCAGGAGGTAAGCACCTGCAGGTGATTGTTTCTTAATCGCTCCTGCTGGAGAAATATGATCGGTAGTGACGGAGTCACCAAAAATGGCCAGAACACGTGCCCCTCTGATGCTACCAAGGAGTCCGGGTGATACGGCAAATTTTTCAAAAAATGGAGGTTCTTGAATGTAGGTGCTTTCTTTTTTCCATGCGTAGGTTTTTCCAGTAGGGGAGGGGATTTCATTCCATTTAGGATTTTGTGCAGCAAAATGAGTGTACCGTTTTTTAAAGACATCAGGTGAGAGAGCCTGGTGCCAGAGGCTCTTAATTTCTGAGAGTTGGGGCCAGAGGTCTCGAAGAAACACGGGGGCTTTCTCCCCTTTGAGAGTTCCAAAGCCAAGTGGTTCTTTTTCAAAATCGATATTCACACGTCCTGCAAGTGCAAAAGCGACCACAAGCGGTGGAGACATTAAAAAATTGGCTTTGATCGAAGGATGAATGCGCGCCTCAAAATTACGATTTCCTGAGAGGGCCGCTGCCGTAATGAGATCATGTTCTTGAATAACTTTTTCTATTTCAGGATCAAGGGGGCCAGAATTGCCAATGCAGGTAGTGCACCCATAACCAACAGTTTGGAATCCGAGTTGGTCGAGGTATTTTTGAAGGCCAGTCTTTTCAAGGTAGTCGGTAACGACTCTGGAACCGGGTGCCAGAGAGGTTTTAACCATTGGGCTTATTGAAAGACCGTACTCAACAGCTTTTTTAGCCAGTAGTCCTGCTGCTATCATGACCGAAGGATTGCTCGTATTGGTACAGCTCGTAATGGCAGCAATAAGAAGACTTCCATGTCCAATTCGAGTGTCATTTCGATGAAATGGAGATTCTGGCATTTCATCGATAGGATCAGGGGTCGGACGATCCTCAATCATTTCTTGCTCACTCTTTGGGAGAAAAGATTTTTGAGAGAAAATCTGGATTATATGATGTGGCTGATTCTTGGTTTTGCCATAGCCACCTTCAGTACTCTCTTTCTCCAATAAATTTTCAAAAGTCGATTTAAGGGAAGCTAAGGGAATGAGGTCTTGAGGGCGCTTGGGACCAGCAACACTCGGCTGCACACTGCTTAAATCAAGAGTTAGATCGACACTATAATCAATCTGACCTCCTTGTGGCATTCCAAAGAGACCCTGGGCTTGAAAATAATTTTTAAAAGCGGAGCATTCCTCCTCGCTACGACCCGTTGCCTCCATGTAAGCAATAGATTCCTCATCGACTGGGAATAATCCCATGGTGGCTCCATACTCTGGAGCCATATTGGCAATAGTCGCCCGATCTGGCAGGGTGAGCTTGGCAGCTCCATCGCCATAGAATTCTACAAATTTATTCACCACTTTAGCATTGCGAAGCATTTGAGTGATGTGGAGTGCTAGATCGGTAGCCGTGACACCTTCTCGAAGCTCTCCTGTGAGTTGCACACCGACCACCTCGGGAGTCAGAAAATAGACCGGTTGACCAAGCATCCCTGCCTCAGCCTCAATCCCACCTACTCCCCATCCTACAATCCCCAATCCATTGATCATAGTGGTGTGTGAATCAGTTCCAACAAGGCTATCAGGGTAATAGAGCTCCCCTTGTGAGATCTCCTTATGGAGAACTCCTTTTGCCAAATGTTCTAGATTTACCTGATGCACAATGCCTATTCCAGGAGGGACAATCCCAAAGGTTTTGAAAGCCTCTTGTCCCCATTTTAAAAACTCATAGCGTTCGTGATTACGCTGAAATTCCATTTCTAAATTCAATCCGAGAGCATCAGAGCGACCGTAGTAATCGACCTGTACTGAATGGTCAACGACAAGATCGACTGGAACTAAGGGCTCAACAATCGCAGGATTTTTTCCTAGAGATTCCACAGCACTGCGCATGGCAGCTAAATCGACAAGGAGAGGAACGCCTGTGAAATCTTGAAGGAGAATGCGTGCAACTACAAATGGGATCTCCTCCTGGATCGGTTCTTTAGCGTTCCATTGAGCGAGACGCTTCACATCTTTTGGAGTGATTTTTATCCCATCACAATTTCTTAACACCGACTCTAAAACAACACGTATACTAAATGGGAGGCGTGAGATGTTTCCAATCCCTTGGCTTTCAAGTTCTGGTAGTGAGTAGAAGAACCCTTTCTTCTTAGAGCTTATTTCAAAGCTTGAGAGAGCGTGAAAGGGATCCATATGGAGAAGATTATTTTAATGAAGAGAGCGTGGCCTTAATCTTGTCAAAATGTGGAAGTTTTTTGGGATCATCGTATGATTCTACATATTGGATGATGCCGGAACGATCAATGACAAAGGCGGAGCGTTTCGCCACTCCTGCCATTCCTAGCTGATGCTCCGGAAGGAAGCTCTCATAGGCGACACCATAACTCAAGGCCACCTGATGGTCATAATCGCTGAGCAGGGTCAGTTTGATATTTTCTTTAATAGCCCAGGCCTCTTGGGCAAAGGGATTGTCCCCACTGATTCCAAAAACCGTAGCATTGAGATCTGCATAGGTATTGAGATCCTGTGATACAGCACAGATCTCCTCAGTGCATACTCCTGTAAAAGCCATCGGAAAAAAAAGCAAAAGAGTCGGTTGCTGTTGGTAGGATTCACGGAGAGTGAAGAGCTTGGGGCCTTCAGCTGTTTTGGATGAAAGCGTGAAATGAGGAGCTTCCTGACCGACGGAGAGTGGTTTTTGTGACATAGAGTGAATCAAGTTGAGTGTGCGACTTCGATGAGGGTATACTATTGCTCTTTCTATTCGAACGACACTAAAAAATCCCCTAAATAATGAAACATAAAAAACTACTGAGTTTTATTAACTTCCTCTATGCCTTTGAAGGAATTCTTTTTCTCATTAAAACCGAACGCAATCCTGTTATTTATCTTGTAGTAACGATTCTCGTCACGATATTAGGTTTTTTTTGCCACCTCAGTAAGATCGAGTGGAGTATTATTGTGTTAGCCACCACCACTGTTTGGATGGCAGAGGCACTCAATACAGCAGTGGAATTGCTAGCTGATGAAATCAGTGAGGAAAAAAGAGAGCGCCTGGGACGCGCTAAGGATGTAGCTGCAGGGGGTGTTCTCTTTGTGGCACTCGGAGCAGTAATTGTAGGGGCGCTTATTTTTTTGCCTCATTTGATAGTGAGCTAAATTAATATATGCGGGCTAGATTCCTCTTAGGCCTGTGAGAAGCAACTCTGTATTAGAACTCGTAACATCAATGTTTTGAAGAAGCAGTTGTATTCCCTCTACTGCTGGAAGCTCTAGGAGTGATGAACGCAATGCAACGATACGATGAAGCTCATCAGGGTGGTATAAAAGTTCTTCGCGACGTGTTGCCGACTTGACCAAATGAATTGCAGGAAAAATACGTTGTTCTGCAATTGAGCGATCGAGCATGATCTCCATATTGCCGGTTCCTTTAAATTCTTCAAAAATAAGGTCGTCCATCCTACTTTGAGTTTCTATAAGTGCTGTAGCTAAAATGGTGAGGCTACCTCCCTCTTCAACATTTCTTGCAGAACCAAAAAAACGTTTGGGTCGCGCGAGAGCCTTGCTATCAACACCACCACTCATGGTGCGCCCTTTGCCAGTGATAGCATTGTTGTAACCACGAGCAAGACGGGTAATGCTATCTATGAGAATGACCACATCTTGACCAAGCTCCACGAGGCGCTTGGAGCGTTCTGAAACCATCTCGGAAACTTGTACATGGCGTTCTGTTGGTTCATCAAATGTAGAACTAACAATATCACAATCCAGCGATCGCCTCAGATCGGTCACCTCCTCAGGACGCTCATCGACCAGTAAAACAATAAGGTGAATATTGGGGTGATTGGCTCGAATAGCCAAAGCGATATTTTTGAGAACAGTTGTTTTTCCTGTACGAGGGGGAGCAATAATAAGACCACGTTGTCCCATGCCAAGGGGAGCCACAAGATCGATAGCACGTCCCGTAAGATTGATATCTCCAGATTGCTCGAGGAGAATACGTTTATTGGGGAATGTTGCAGTGAGTTGATCGAATTCCTTAGGGCTTTTCCAATCGTCTGCAGGAATTCCCTCAATACTAGTAATCTCATGAAGAACCAAGCGGCGTTGATTAAAAACACGTATGATACCAGCGATACGGAGTCCGGCTCGAAGTTGATATTTTTTTAGCAGAGCAACTGGAACAAGGAGATCCTCAGGGCAAGGGGCAAAGTTAAAAGCTGGCCATCTCAGTAGGGGCTGATCAGGAGAAAATTCTAAAATTCCTTCTGCGTGTAAGGGACCTCCAGAAAGGATTTGATGGCGTGCTTGGCTTAAAATAAGTCCATGAAGAGAGTTATCTCGTGAAAAAAGATTGAGCGACTGACTTCGCTTTAGTAGCTCATGATAGGAGAGGGACTGCAGGTCATTAAGGGAGAGCCTATTTTCGACGTCGAGGGGAGCTGCTGAGGGCTGAGCAGATGTTGTGATAGAATCCTCAACTACCTCCTCTCCTTTTTTAGACTCTTGATTGTCAGCTTCTAACTGATTGGTGCTTTTTCCAATGAGAGCAGGCTCTTCAACGTGATGCTGGTCCTCCCTTTCTCTAAAGTCGTAGCCATGAGTCTCCGTAACGATATTGAAAGACTCCTTATTTTCGACACACTGGTCTGGAAAATTTTCTGATGATGTCATGATGGGAGTAAGAGATGTTGTCGTTGTAAAATTGTGAAGAAAAGTAAATTCAATTGTTCCTCTAATATCGTGATGCTGCCGTCATTCCAGAGCACTCTAGGAGCACGCTTTATTTTTTCTATGAGAGGTGATTGAAGTTGAATTAAAGCCAATGCGTTTGCAGTAGAAAGGCCTTTATGACTGCTGAGGCGCTGTAGAGCAGTTTGTTCAGAAGCTGCCACAACGATAACCTCATCAAAATAATCAATGAGATTATTTTCGTAGAGTAGGGGGATTTCAGCGAGAAAGAGAGGTTGCGTTTTTCCCTTGGCCTTTAGAGCAAGCGGTGTCCATTGGGCTCTTAAGCGTGGATAGAGGATTTCTTCTAGTTTTTTTTTGCTCTCAGGATGTTCTATGAGAAGGGCTCTTAAAATTACTCGATTTGCTTTTTTTTGGCCATCATAAATTGTAGGACCAAACTTTGAAATGATCTCCTCAATGACCCCTGGATCATGATCAAGAAGATGAGAAACCTCTTGATCAGCATCAAAGGCAATCGTCTTCAGTTTCTTTGATAAGAATTGAGTTGCTATGGATTTCCCAGTGGCGATACCACCTGTGATTGCAATACTTGGCATAGAATGATCTTCTCTTTTATTTTTTGAGATGTTGAGGAAGTAGGGGAGAGCCCTCTTGATTGAGGATTCTAGGAGTTACAAAAATAATGAGATTTTTCTTCATCTTTTTGTTGGATTTGGATCGAAAGAGCCTTCCTGCTAAAGGAATATCTCCAAGGAAAGGGATTTTTTCTTCAAATTTTTGAATATCCTCTCGAATAAGCCCTCCTAAAACAACAGTTTGGCCGTCATATACTGTCACTGACGTATTTACTTCTCGAACAGTGAAGACTGGTTGATTGATTGTATTTGTGGTTAATGTCGAAGAAAAAGGAATAGCGCTAGCATTGTTCGCAGAAAAACTATAACCGATCGTATTAATAGGACTTCCATAGTTAATAAAACCATCAAAATCGGTAATTTGAGGATGTAATTCGAGATCGATCGTGTATCCATCAGGACCTATGGTCGGTTTTGCTTCTAAAACTACTCCGAGATCTTTTTTTGTCCAAGCACTAGGAAATGAAGGAGCAATCGTAGGTGGAGATTCGTGAAGGATATTTCCTCCGCTGTTGGTTGTCGATTGTGGAATTTGTGGTGGAGCGTACTCTGTTGGGTAAATAAATTCATCGATAATTTTAACAGTAGCTTGGACTCCATCTCTTGTTGTGACATGGGGAGCTGCCATTAAGTCGACCCCCTTTTTCTCTTGGAGTGCTTGAAGTATTACTTGAAATTGAGGATCAGTGTAAACCCTAGCAATACTAAAAATACCCGTCATAGAATGTGAGGTGCTTCCTTCACCATTTTCGTTATTAATGGCAGTATCGATAGAATTTTCTTGGATAGCACTACTGTCTGCGTGAAGGTTGCCCAACGAATTCATTGCTGTCATTGGAATTCGTGAAACATTAGCATGCAGCATATCAGCTCCTCCTTTTCCACTAAGATCAATGCCACTATTACCTAGCTCATAAGATCCAAGCAACCAGGTGAATCCAAGATGCTCTAGTTGTTCTTGGCTTACTTCAAGGAATTTTGTCTCGATGGAAACTTGAGCAAGGGTGTTTTTTTGAGAGGCAGACATAAAAATATCAATCAGGCCAATATTCTCCTTGGTATTACGGATGATTAACTTATGTGAGGCCTCTAAATAGCTCGCAAACGCTCCTTCTGGAAAAGTAATACCCTCCTGCTCCAAAAAATTTCTTGCAGAAAAGGAGATGATCTCTTTTTGATTATCTTCGTCTTTTTTTTGAGGAGGAGAGTGGTCACTACGTACTCTTTGGTAATAAGATCCTCCTTTTCTACTGATTCCGGTAAAAGCACTACGGCATAGGAATCTAGGTGAATAGCAAGCCCTGCCTGCTTGGCGACATACTCCAAAGCGGTATAGATAGGGACTTCGTGGAGCTCTAAAAAAATATGGGGCTCTGGTAAAGTGTCAACCGTTTCAGGATGATCTAGCCCGGCACTCCCCTCTCTAGGGGGGAGTGTCAAAATAATATTAATTCCCCTGTGATTAGGATCCAGAGTGCAACTTTTTTGCCTCAAATAATCAATGGCCTCACCAATCGTGGCATCCTCTAAATCTACATGGGGTATGATGAGTGAGTTTAATTTTGTATTAATATCATCATTCTTAAAAACCGGGGTGGTCTCTTTTTCTAATAGCTCATGGGAATAGGAACTATTTTTTTCTCTGCTAGCGATTTCCCATGTTTTTTCTAATTCTTGAAGTAAAGAAGTGCGAGCTTCTTCCTGAATTTCTTGATCTGACCTTTTAATTGTTTTATTAAGCTTTTTTATCCCTAGGAGTGCTTTTTTATTTCTAGGATTGATTGTTAATATTTTTTGGTAGCTTCTTAAGGCTTGTTCCTTATTATTATTTTCCTCTGCGTTAGTTGCCTCCTGCAAGAGAGATAAGATCGAAGGAGTGCCCTTTGTTTGAGAACTTTCCTGGGCTAGTAGACTTGTTGTGCAGATCATGAGCAGCATGAGATTGATCATGGAATTTTTGAAAGAGTGAGATTGGTTGAAAAAAAACATAAGAAAAATATCACTTTATTAAACTTCTTCCGTCACGATCAGTATGAAATATGCGGGTTAACCCGCATATTTCATACCGATTCTGCTGCGGCTTGCGAACACCTGATGGATACTGCGTCAGTCTCGAATTGCTCCTCGGGCAG
>WBXG01000042.1 GCA_008932965.1 Verrucomicrobiota bacterium | reverse complement strand
GAAATATCCGGGCTAGCCTCCTCATTACCATCAGAAGTAGAATTCAGGAATCACTCTCATCATTTTTTTCAGAATCTTGAATCTTTCTTAAAATTAGAAATAGCACCTATTGCCAATCGTCTTGATCACGAAGAGGATTTATTTCGTCATTTCTACGGTCGCCTCGTAGAGCTTGGATGTTTAAAACTTCTTATTCCTGCTCATCTTGGAGGCTTTGGAGGAGAACGTCGCCATTGGATTGAGTACAACGTGTTGATGTCTCAATACTCGGGAGCACTCTTATTTCTCCAAGCACAGCACCAATTTTCTATTGCTCAACTTAATAAACTGTTACCTGATCCCAAAGTTGAATCATTACTTCAATCACTTGTATTAAAAAATCAAGGAATTGGACTAGCGTTACAAAAAAACAAAGAGTTGCTTCGAGTCGAGAAAGTACCGCAAGGATATCGCCTTTCAGGAACATTTCTCTGGACCACAGGCTTTAGTTTTTTTTCTCACCTTCTTTTTTCCTTTGAATATGAAGGAATCCTTTTTTATACACTGCTGCCTTTGGAACCTTTAGAAATGGAGGAAGGAAGAATCACGCTCTCACCTAAAATAGAAACAGTAGTTTTTAATGCTGTCCCGAGTCACAGCATCACATTAAATCAGTGGCTTATTAAAGAAAATGATCTCCTTGCCAGGCATCGAGTGGAACCTAAAAAAATCTCAGAGCATCCCAGCATGTATAATTTTGCAGGAATCTCCAAAGCCTTACTCAAAGTCATTCTTCAAGGACAATATGGATCGACTCCCCAAGTTCTTGAAAAATACGCATCATTAGAAGAGCGATCCAATCATTACCACCAAAGGGTCATTGAGGGAGTACATCATCCTCTCACCTTGCGTTCTGAAGGTTTACAACTGGCAGAAGAGTGCGCCTTGCTTGCACGGCTCTCGTGTGGAGCTGCTAGTATTTTAAAAGAGCACCCTCTCAACAGGCTTATTCAGGAGATGTGGCAATATACTGTGGCAGGATATTCAGAGGATCAAAGAAAAGCTTATTGGGATATGTTCAAATAGGGATTACCCTCAAACCACAAGATCGATATTCTCTGGAAGACTTTTTGAAAGACTTTCAATTAAATTTTCTCTCAGAATACGAATTAATCCATTCCTGCGTGAAGGCCCAACAATAAGAGACTCTGCACCAAGAGTTGATATCATCTCTAAAATGGTATCCTTCGGCGAATCACTCACCACGTAGCATGGGAAAATAGTTTTTCCTAACATCTGTGGGTCTAGACTTTCAAAGAGAGCTTTTGCTTGTTTGTCTTTCTGCCAATTTCTTTTTTTATCTTTAGAGGTAATGATCGGTTGTTGCCGTATAAATAAAACGTAGAGAGGGCTTCCAGTTTTATCGGATTCTCTTAAAGCATAATCGAGCGTTTTACACTTTGTTTTTACGGCAACTAAAATGGGAGGAGAAGAAGGTTTCTTTCGGTTTTCAACATCACTTTGATTACTACTTGGAGTAATAATAGTAGTACTATCTTCAATAGAATGGCTCATCTCTTTTACTTCTTTGCGAAGCCCATACTCTTTAGCGAGACCACGCAGGATTAAACCAATTGCTAATGTAGTAACGACAAAAATACGTGCATTGGGTTTCTCAATAAAAAGAGTTATTTCAATGGCGAGTAATACGACAAATGCCATTAACATTAGCAAGCGCTCTCGTCGTAACATAGGAAGTTTCCAGTCGGTAGAAGTGGATCCTAAATTTGTAGCAATGGCCCCTATAACACCAATCGCATAGAGATTTGCTAGAGCTGCAATATCACCTATACTGATCACCAGTGCAGCAGGAATGAGCGTCATAGGTATTAGGGAAAAGTGAGGAACACCAAACTGATTGAGTTTGGAAAAAAAAGGGGGCAGCTCTTGGTCTTTAGACATTAAAAAACAGATGGCAATCAAATCGATGATGGCTGTATTAACGGCTGAGAGAAGGAGTAGTGCAAAAGCGATGCTGATGATGCAGCCAGCAAGGATTCCCCAGTGGGTTCCCAAGATGTTTCCCACAAAAATTTCTCCCATATAGCGTAACATGTAGTCACGTACCCCCTCTGCTCCAGGAGCATTAACATCACCATGAACGATTGTGAGCCCCTTTAAAGCGAGCATCAACAGCCCCAAAAAAGCGGTAAAGAAGACGACTTCCAGAAGAACCACAAAGATAGCTTTTGTAGATGTTTTTTTTACAACTGGATTCTCTAAAGAACTTCCTGGATCTAGCTTCATAATGCCTGTGGTATTGGCAACCGCCTCAATTCCCGATAATGCAAGGACCATACCTACAAAACTAATCCAGCTATGACCGAAACTTCCGTGTAAGGGTTGAAGATGAGCAACTGCTGCTCCTATATGTGGCAATGCAAAAATGGAGATAAGAAGAACAATGAGTGCGGTTGGTATTGAGATAAGTATTGCTAAAAAAGCCGTTTTTCGAGGCCCAAAGAAATTCAAAAAGCCAATAATCACAATAGCTGCTCCTGCACAATAGGCCGGTTTAGGAACTCCTAAATATTGAAATGCCGATAAGGCGCTTAATGCTGCAGTGACAAGATAGTCTGCGATAAGAAGGAATGCTCCAACAATAGAAAGAACCTCCGAGCGATGACGCACACTTGCATAGACACCTCCACCATTGGGATAGAGACGACAAATAGTCATGTAATTGATGCCGACTAAAGTTGTCAAAATACACATCGGCAGTAGGAGCCAAAAGGAACTGTAACCTGCAACAGCAAAGGCAAGTCCAATGACATACGCTTTGCTTGTTCCTAAATCACCATAGAGGATGGCTGCAGCTCGAGGCCAATCAACATTACGAGGACGAGAAGTGCCAATCGATATCATGATTTTTTGTTCGCTGTTACACTTTACTCGTTAACAGGTCATTTTATTTGCTGCTCAATAAAGTTTTTCCAAGAACCTCTCTTTTTAGAATCTCTTTTTTTTGAAACAAGTATAGAACCAGTATGTAAGTGAGTTAATCCAATAGCGATGGCATCTGCAGCATCACTTGGAGGGGTTTCTCTCAATCCCAGCAACGCCCGTACCATAAAGGCTACTTGTTTTTTTTCTGCTCCCCCAAATCCAACAACAGCCTGCTTAACACGTCTTGGGGGATACTCATAGATTGGTATCCCATGTTGTGCTGCTAGTAATAAAACGACTCCGCGAGCAGCTCCTAGAACAATTGCAGTAGAATGACTTTGAACATAGATGATACTTTCTAAAACGACAACCTCAGGTTGGTACTCTGAAATAGCTGTTAGCAATCGATCGTGAATGGTTAATAATGAATCTGATATATTACGTTTTGGAGGATTTTGAATCACTCCATATTGCAAACAGCGAACGGCGGTTCCCTGCTCTTCTAAAATGGCAAAGCCAGTTCCGCGTAATGATGGATCTATGGAAAGGAGGCGCATAAAATGAACTAAGGTCAAATTCAAGGCGTAGCGTAGGAAGCAACCTATCTCTTGGGAAAATAGGAACCATACAATTTTTTCTCGACTGCAGAATTAAGGTGTTAGTACAAGAGGGTCGATGAACTACGACGGGCTGTATGAGGCACCACATTACCCGAGGAGCAAATCAAGGCTGACGCAGTATACATCAGGCTCTCGCATGCCGTAGCAAAATCAGCAAGAAATATCTGGAAGCCCTTTTAGTGGGTCCCTTGAAAACCCAGCCCACCTAAAGCACCGGCTCCCTCCCAGGATGCAGGCTTGTTCCAAGGAATAGCACTTGCAGAGGAAGTAGTATTTTCGGAACCATTTCCAACAGACTCACAGCTAGTAAAGAGTATTGAAACTAGGAACAATACCGATATTGAGAGTAGCAATTGCATAAGAAATTGTTTTAGAGGACTCAGAGAGAAGCATCCTAAGTCTGTTTTATTTCCCAATTTCCTTATCAGAAACTAATACCTGATCTCCAATTTGAACTGTTGAACCTGGAGCAAGGGAGCTCATCACTAGGTCAGCACCAGAGGTTAAAACCTCAACAGAGGTGACTTTAGCGTGTGCAATGATCTGGTCATTATGTTTGATAGAAATCTCAGTTCCAGCCACCATTCCATCTTGGCTTCCAATACTAATCACCACAAAGTTCCAAGTGTTATTGATGGCAACAACCTTTCCTTCCTGAAAATTAGTTTCGACCTCTTTTGAAGAGATTTCATTTTTGGGAGTCTCTTTTTTATCTCTGAATGCACTGCTTTTCTTTTAGTAGAGCTTTTCTTGGACTGAGATGTTTCTTTAGATTGAGAGAGTAGTTGAACTGTGGACTCAAGCTCTTGAACACTCTCTGTTTTAACAGCAAGGTCACTTTTCAGCTGAACCAACTCCGTCTCTTTATCTGCTAATTGTTTTTGGGTTTGTGTCAACTCATTGGATGCCTTAGCGACTGCTTCACGAGCATCTTGAAGTTCTTTTTTATTATTATCTTGATCGTTAGATTTTGAAGCAAGACTCTCTTTAATGTCCTGGAGCTCTTTCGCTGCTGCAAAAACATTATCATGCTGCTCCTGAATGATCGTCTCTTGACTCAGAATGATCTCTTTTAAACGATGTTCGTTAAAATACCCAAAAAATGCAGCTCCTATGAAAAGAACAATAGAAATATAGAAAAGAAATTTTGACATAAAATAAAATGTTGATTGGATTTGAGATTACAGAAAACGTAATCGCAATCCAGCTAAAACTGGAACTTCAAAAAATATGACATCTCCCCATCAAGACAAAAAAAAATCTCCTTCTTCTCCATTCACTCGAGAAGAATCCGATAGTATGGGGAGCGTCTCAGTTCCTCATGATCGATATTATGGAGCTCAAACAGCACGATCCTTAATTCATTTCAATATCGGCAATGACCTAAAACCTCCGGAACTTATTAAAGCACTTGGTCTTTTGAAGAAGGCATGTGCTCAAGCTAATTGCGACCTAAAAAAATTATCTCCTGAAAAGGCAGTATTGATTATACGAGCTTCCGAGGAGGTAATTTCAGGAAAACTCAATGATCATTTCCCTTTGAGAATCTGGCAGACAGGAAGCGGAACACAAAGCAACATGAACGCTAATGAGGTCATTGCTAATCGTGCAATTGAACTAGCAGGAGGTGTTCTTGGATCTAAAACACCGATTCATCCGAATGACGATGTGAATCAATCTCAATCTTCCAATGATACGTTTCCTACCGCGATGAATGTTGCTGCAGTGATGATGATTCATGAATATCTCATACCAGCACTCAAGAAACTTCGTGCCGCTCTCTACGAAAAAACAAAAGAGTTTTCTACTATTGTGAAAATTGGACGCACCCATTTGCAAGATGCAACACCACTGACCTTAGGTCAGGAATTTTCTGGTTATGTTGCCATGTTGGATGATGATCTAAAGCAAATTGAAGAATCTCTCCATGGCCTATCATCTCTTGCTATTGGAGGAACAGCTGTAGGTACAGGCCTCAATGCTCCTCCTGGATTTGGAGATCAGGTTGCTCGTTATCTCTCCGAATATACCAACATCCCATTTACTTCTGCTGAAAATAAATTTGCAGCCTTAGCCAGTCATGGTGAGTATATTTTTGCAAGTGGAGCACTCAAGTCGTTGGCTGCTTCACTCATGAAAATTTCTAATGACCTTCGATGGCTTGCCTCAGGCCCTCGTTGCGGATTAGGAGAGTTAACACTTCCAGAAAATGAACCTGGCTCCTCAATCATGCCTGGAAAAGTCAATCCTACCCAATGCGAAGCAGTCACAATGGTTGCTGTTCAGGTGATGGGTAATGATGCTGGAATTGGCATTGCGGCTTCACTTGGAAATTTTGAACTCAATGTTTTCAAGCCACTCATCATTCATAATTTTCTTCATTCAGTACGCCTCTTAAGTGATGCCTGTTACTCCTTTACCACCCATTGCATTGTAGGAATTCAAGCCAATCATCAAAAGATTGCAGAGCACGTGCATCATTCGCTCATGCTTGTTACTGCGCTCAATCCCCACATAGGCTATGATAAAGCCGCTCAGGTAGCCAAGAAAGCTCATGCCGAGAAGATGAGTCTCAAAGAAGCAGCTCTTGCATTAGGATATCTCACGAGCGAGCAATTTGATACTTGGGTTGTCCCCTCTAAGATGACCGGAGCTTCATGAACAAGAAAAAACGAGTTATTATTGTTATTGGAACTCATCGAAGTGGATCAAGTGCCTTCACAAAAGGACTCACATCAATGGGGGTTTCATTGGGTGATTCATTAATTGGAGCAAATCCTTATAATCAGAAAGGCCATTGGGAAGATTTTGAATTTAACAAATTAAATGTTAGCCTATTAGATTTTTTGGGAAATCGTGATCAACGGATACGAGCTATCAATGAGGAGGAGAGAGAGCGGTTGTGTCGGCATGATTTTTTTTGTAAAGCCTCTGATCTTTTGATTCAAAAAATCTCTGATCACAAAATATTCGGGATTAAAAACCCCAATTTTTCTCCTCTGCTTCCTTTTTGGAAAAAAGTTTTTCATGCAAATGATATCGATCTTTCGTTTGTAATCACATTAAGAAATCCATGGAATGTTGCTACGTCTTCTTATTTTTATCTTAAAACAAAGGATCAAGAGGTTGCTTTTTGGTCCTGGATTTCCTATCTCCTAAGTTGCTTGGAGCATTCCTCAGGCTATGATCGTATTATAGTAGAATATCAAGAACTGCTAAAAGATCCGGCACATCAGATGCAAAGAGTTGCTCATGCCTTGAGGCTGACAATCAACTCGGAGGCACTCCAAGAGTATTGCGAGGAATTTATTGATCCCTCCTTATGTCACTATCAAGAAGAAAAAAAAACTTTGGATAACGACTGTTTTTACAAAAAATTTGCAATGGAAATTTATGAAACACTCCTTTCTATTGCTCAAGATCAAACCTCTTTTCACGATATAGGAAGACTGATGCACCAATGGAAAAAACAATTTCTTCAAACTGATGCGCTTTTAGTCATGACTGAAAAGAATAATCTGAAAATAGGTAAACTCGAGGATATCATTTTCAAGAGAGAACAAACCATTTTTAACTTAGGTAAAATGGTCAATAATCAGTTATATTCCATTGCTGATTCTTGCAAGAAATTACATCAAAAAAATCTTCAAATTGCATTTCTAGAACATCATTACGAACAATGTAATCAAGAAATCCGTCTCTTGACTCAACAATGAGTCAAGTAGCAAGCCTCATTATTCCTTGAGACTCTCAAGACTAAAATGAAGAAGAAACCACGCATCATTTTAATTATTGGAATGCCCCATAGTGGCATCAACCTCCTCTCAAGAGGACTTGAAACCATGGGGGGCTTTTTATCCCATATCATTGATACTAATGTTGACGAGGAATCTGCCATGCTCGATGGGACTAGCCAGTCACCTGTTTTTTTACAGGACTCTATAAGCAGATACTTACGAGATCCAAATAAGATTTTAACGCAATATCCAACAGGCTACTCAGCGTTTAGAGGTGATCGCCATGAAATATCCGAATTAGATTTAGCACAAATCACCCTCCATTATTTTCCTCCAAAAAAAAATCGGAACGATTCTGTGTTTCATTCACTGAATTGGGAAATGCTCCATTTTTTCCAAGAACGTCACCGGTGCATTATCTCCATTACTAAAAAAGAAATCGCACTCTTAAAAAACGAGGGCTTTTTCACGAGAGCCACTCAGCTGTTATTAGAACAGATGGCTCATAAGTCGCCTCCAGCCCGGATATTTCATGCTGATCATGATGAGGAGGCCGCAAAGGCTGATGAGTTAAGGTACGTGATGAAGTCTGACGACGGCTGTATGAGTCCCTACGGCCCAAGTAAAAATGTGAGTCTAACGCAGGAACCATCTGACTTCCCAGCTTCCGTAGTAGATGAGGATGCAATATCCGAATTAGTCCTTCATGACCCTCTTTTCACACTCTTACTTCCGTTTTGGAAACAAGTATTTCAGAAGTGTCATCTTGAAGTATCTATTGTGATCGCTTTCAGAAATCCCTGGAGTGTGGCGGCCTCCAAAAAAGAATATCTAGAAAAATCTTTTTGGGTTTGGATTTCTTATATCTTATGTTGCCTGGAACATTCCAATGGTTATCAACGTGTTTTCGTAGATTACGACGAGCTTATCGAAAACCCCATGCATCAAATGACAAGAGTTGCTCATACACTTGACCTGACCTTAGAACAGAAGTCTCTAGCATCCTACTGCGAGTACATTGACCCTTCCCGGCGTCATTACCATCAAGCACTAGAGGAGCTGAAATCAGAGGGATTTTATCAGCAATTTACTTTAGAAATATACACAAAACTACTTGAAGTGACTCAGGATAAGAAACCTTTTGAGTCATTAAAAAAGTCCTTCATAAAATGGAAAAAAGCTTTTTTGGAAGCTAACGATCTTTTAGTTCTAGCTGAAAAAAAAGATGCCACGATCAATCAGCTTCAAGAAAAAATAACAAACCTTGATGAATCCATTTACCAAATACAAAAAACTATTAATCAAAATTCCCATTCTATCACTCATTACAAAAAAGAAACCGATCAACGTGAGTCTCAAATTGCCGCTCTTATACAAGCGCAATCAGCACTTGATAAAGAACTCTTCCAGCTCAGACAAACTTCGGAAATACAGAATTGTTTGATTGCTGCATAAATGTAATGAATAAAAAAGATCGAGTTATTGTTGTTGTCGGCCCGCCTCGCAGTGGCACAAGCGCTATTACAAAAGGCCTTGAGACAATGGGCGTATCTCTAGGCAACACCTTCATTCCTTCTAATATTTTTAATGAAAAAGGGTTCTGGGAGGATGCCGATTTTCATGGCTTTAATGGCTTCATACTTGATTTCTATGAGGATCGTTTGAGGCGTATTCTTTCTATTGATGAGGAGGAAGCAACCCACCTGTTGCAGTGCGGCTACTTATCAGTTGCCTCAGAATTACTATCTAACAAACTTTCGGAAAATCATCTTCTTGGTATCAAAGACCCTCGTTTTTCCCTTTTACTTCCTTTTTGGAGGCATGTTTTTAATCACTGTGAAGTTGATGTCTCTTTTGTGATAGCTCTACGAAATCCATCGAATGTTCCTGCCTCCCACGAATATTATAAAAATCAACACTATGAAAAATCTTTGTGGGTCTGGATATCGTATCTTCTAAGCTGCATAGAATACACTCAAGGCACGAAGCGAAGTGTTGTCGATTATGATGAACTTATAAAAAATCCAAAGTATCAAATGGAGCGCGTTGCTGAGTCATTCATGCTTCCGCTTCTTCCTAAAGTATTGAGATCTTACAGCTGTGATTTCATCGATCCTTCATTACGTCACTTTTATGAAGAACAAGCGAGCCACCTCAAAAATAGTTCTTGCTACACTTTCGCCTTCGAGATTTATGAAAAACTCCATGCGGTTGCTACAGATCGTATTAGCTTTGAAGAGCTAGAAAAATCTCTCCCAAAATGGAAAACCCAATTCTCCTTCGTCAAATCACTTCTGTTATTAGAGGAAAAAAACAACCAATCCATTCATCAATTGATGGAGATCAATGAAAATCTTCAAACAACGAATAAAGATCAACTTAAAACCATTATTGATCTTAATAAAACAATCATGGAAAAATTTCAATTTGTAGCAGGACTTCATCAAAATATTGAGCAGCGCGATCAGCACATTGCCTTCTTGATGCAGCAACAGAGGGGTTCTTAGCCCGGATATTTCATACTGAAGTGTCATGAGGCGCCGCGCAAAGCTTATTAGTACAAGGCTGGCAAAGGATTGGGATGCCGGGCTGTATGTTTCATACTGCCCAAATCACAATTCGAGACCAACGCAGTAATGATGAGCTTTCCACAAGCCGTAATAGATTTAGTGTGAAATATGCGGGTTAACCTTATTCTCCGCGATAACTACACCGTGCAGTTGGAGTCTCATGAAGAACGATTTCAAAGAGACCGGAAAGTGACGGAGTGAGCTTCTTCCAAAACCAAGCACACATATTTTCAATAGTTGGATTTTCTAAGCCCTCAATCTCATTGAGGTAGGAATGATCAACTAATGCTAGTAAAGGGGCCATCGCCTTGGAGATATTTGCATGATCATAAACCCAACCAATATGAGGATCAACCTCACCTTGGACAGAAATCTCAATTTTAAAACTATGGCCATGCATACGTGTGCATTTATGAGTGGCCTCAAGGTGAGGAATAGTTTGAGCGGCTTCGAACGTGAAGGTCTTCGTAAGGCAAGCTTGCATAGTTAAAGCCCACTAGATTAAAGATGAAAACTAAAAGCGACAATCAAAATGAAAAAATTACTTGAAAACAAGTATACACTTTTTGGGATATTTCTCTTAGGATTCCCATCCTACTAATATGTTGTTTTTATCTTCTACAATGTACCTTCAGCTTCTATCTCCAAGCTTATTTTAAATGTGTGGTATTGCTGGTATTATCTCTGAGAAATGGGTGACTCCTGCTCAAATTGAAGGAGCACAAACGTCACTTCAGGCGCGCGGGCCAGATAGCTGGGGCTCTGAACAATTTTCTTTTTCTCCAGAACAAGGATGGCGTCACGCTGCTATTGGTTCTGCTGCTTTGATTCATAGGCGCCTCAGCATTCGTGATCTCTCGACCGCCGCAGGACAACCGATGGGTAATGAAGATGGTTCTCTCTGGATTATTTATAATGGTGAAATTTATGGATGGGAAGAGGAGGCCCAAGGTTTGCGACACCAGGGTCATCATTTTAAAAGTCATTCTGATACCGAGTTTATTTTGCATGGCTATGAAGAATGGGGAGATGCTGTATTAGAACATCTTCGGGGCATGTTCTCCTTTTCCATCCTAGATCTACGAAAACGACGTCTTTTCCTCGCGCGTGATCGCCTTGGGGAAAAACCTCTTTTTTATACCGTTAAAAATAATCTCTTTGCCTTTGCAAGTACTGTAGGTGCACTTTCCAAAATTGTGGGAACGACTCACTCATGGAATCCCAATGCAATTGATGCATTTTTAACACACCGCTACATTCCCGCCCCCCTTTCCATCATAGAGGGTTTTTGCAAATTACCAGCAGCTCACTCTCTGGTTGTTTCTCTAGAGAGTGGTATTCCTGTTGCTGCGGAACCACAAGAATACTGGAAACCACAACCCTCCCCTCATGACAATCCAGCAGCTCTCCTAAAGGAATCGATTCGCCTTCGTCTTATCTCAGATCGTCCTTTAGGCCTTTTTCTAAGTGGTGGTATCGACTCTCAAGCCATCGCAGCTCTCATTGCACACGGGAAAATGCTACCTGAACTTCCGACCTTCACCGCATCTTTTCCAAATAGTAATTCCTATGATGAGTCCGGTGCAGCAGGTGAAATTGCACATCGATTAGGTCTCTCACAAACGGCACTTCCTATAAAAATGCAGGTAGAAGATCTAGCCACTATTGTGGGTGACCTTGATGAACCCTTTGCCGACCCTTCAGCTATCCCTACATGGTACTTATGCCAAGCTGCTGTCAAAAAAATCGTTGTGGCACTCTCTGGTGATGGTGGAGATGAGCTTTTTGCAGGTTATAAACGTTATCACGTGCATCAACGTGGGGCTTTTTTTCTTCCTCGCTATGGAAAAAAACGCTCCTGGAATGCCTCTTCATTGTCTCTTAAAACCGCACGTTATGGACGCCTCAAGAGAACATTACTGAGTTATCAACTGGGATGGGAAGAGTCCTATGCGTTACGCTTTGCTGCCTTTGATCCAATTTCACGAGCTTTTTTACAACCTGATATTTCAGTAGAAACGAGTTATTGGAGGCGCCCTAGCAAAGCACTTTCCCCAATGGCATGGATGCTTGAGTGTGACCGCCTCAATTATCTACCAGAATATATTTTAAAAAAATCAGATCTCTGTGGCATGGCTCATGGCTTAGAGCTTCGAAGTCCCATGTTGGACCATCGTTTTTTTGAAGCTGTTCTAGGGATGCCACTTCAAGAACGTTTTACACAACCTCCAAAACAATTCCTGCAACAACAAATTGGCATTCATGCATTAGTTGGACCCAAGCGTGGGTTTAATCCTCCGTTGCATGCATGGCTTCATCAAAAATCATTCGCTCCTATTTACGATGAGCTCCCTCGCGCGCTCTCTTCATTGACCTCGGGACAGCTCTCAGCAAAAAGCCTGACAGTTTTTTTAAATCAGGCTCGGAAGGATCATCGTCTTGATGAACTAACCTGGATGCTCATAGTACTTATGTTTTCACTAGAAAAACTGGCAAGAGGAAATGAGGAGATGGTTTTAAAGGAGATATAAATATTTTGCTTTGTTCTTATTCCTTTTTACTCCATGATAACTTTTCCTTTTCAGGTGTCTCTATTGATGGGACCTGATCCTCTCCAATGAATGAGTTGGTTTTTCATGCTAAGATTTATCATAGATCTCTGCATCACCTCCGGTTCCTTGCAAGAGAATCTCCCAGCACATCGAACACATCCGCTCGCAGGAACGGACAGGAAAATAGTAGATAGAAAACCGGGTTGGGTCTGCTCATGCCGACGGAGATTCAGGTAATTCTTGCTCAAAGCAGGGATCCCAATTTCCCTTTTCAATCTTCTTACTACTTTTTTTTCCTGAATAGGTAGAATGGACCATAACGTTTTTTGGTACTTCCTCATTATTTTAGGGATAATAAAACAAAAAGTGCTAGAACACATTACCTGAAAATTCACATAACCTCACTGGGATGACTCAAATAAAGACACCTTCTTCGTTCTTCTATGAACGTTGTACATGATAACTGTTTTTATCTTCTGCAATCATTACCCTATTTCCCGTATTCAACTTACCTACTTATGCCAGCTTCCTATTCATCTTCACGCCGCAGTCAACGTCCTCGCAATGGCAGCCGCCGTCCCGCTGGACCATCAAAAAAACCACAGCGTTCTACTCACATGCAATCTGATAAACCCACTAAAACTTCCTTTTTTAGCAAAGTTTTAGAATTTTTGGGAATTGGCAGTTCTCACAAAAGGCTTACTAAAAAAACAGTTGCTACCAAAACAAGCCGTTCCACAAAAGAAAGAACACCTCGTACCCCTCGCAAACCCGAGTTTGTCGAGGTATCAAGCCCACGCCTCTATATTGGCAATCTATCTTTTGATGCAACCGAGAGCGATCTTTTTGAACTTTTTAGCGGGATTGGTCAGGTTCAAAATGTAGAGTTAGTTTCCAATCGAGACACACATCGCTCTAAAGGCTTTGGATTTGTCCAAATGACTCTTCTTGAAGAGGCGAAGCGTGCTGTTACGGAGCTTCATGATAAAGAATACATGGGACGTAAGCTTGTTGTTAGTGGTGCAAAGGCACTTCCTGAAAATCGGATGGAATCACGCAATGAAGGTCGTCCAGAAAACCTTTCTGAAGAAACTCAATAAACTGACACCGATATATATCACCGGACCGACTGGAGTTGGTAAGTCTGCGTTTGCAACCTTACTGTCCCTCCAGATCGGTGGTGAAATCGTTGGAGCAGATGCTTTCCAGATTTATCGTGATCTGCCGATTCTCTCCTCACAGCCAAGCCAGGAAGAGCAAAGAGGCGTTGATCACCATCTTATTGGAATACTTCCTATCACAGAACTATGTGATGCTGCTCTCTATCGTGAGATGGCACTTCAAGCCATTCACAAAATAGAAACCCGAAATCGTTTTCCGATGATTACGGGTGGGACAGGGCTTTATATTCGCTCTCTGATCTCTCCTCTAGATATTCTCCCAAAAGGGAATGAAACACTCAGAGCCTCCTTTGCTCTTCTTTCACAGGAAGCATTAATAGCTCGCTTAAAAGAACTCGATCCCACTGCCAGTGACTTGATTGATATTAAAAACCGGCGTCGTATCGAACGGGCGCTTGAAATTGTAATTCAATCTGGATCCCCACTCCATGAGGTATGGAGGAAAAAAAGAGAACCCCTTCCTCCCTCCTTTGGTTTTTTTCTCTTCCGTGAACGAGAAGAACTCTACAAGCGCCTAGAATTGAATGTTAAAAATATGTTCCTTCATGGTGTTGTTGATGAAGTTGCAGCACTGGACTCTCAATCCATAAGCAAAACAGCCTCCATGGCTCTTGGATTACGTGAAATACAAGCTCATCTTAGCGGAGAAATCTCTTTACGAACAACT
>WBXG01000041.1 GCA_008932965.1 Verrucomicrobiota bacterium | reverse complement strand
ATAGCCAGGGTCACGGAGAAGCTCTTCACGCCTTGCTCGAAGAGGGGCTAAGTATTCCCAAATAGCTTCAAAAAGTTGTTTTTTAAAAAACCCATAACCGCTTCCTCCTGCAAGAAAAGCATTCTTCATGGCTGCGTAATGAGCTGGAGAAGCGACATGGGCATAGAGTTCCAAAATGACCGAATCTTCGATCGACTTGGGATCCTCAACGGAAGAAGAATCGGTCTTGATCGACATCACTTTTTTACGCATTGCAGATTCATCTAAAAAAAGTTCAATAGTATTTCCATAGCTCTTGCTCATTTTAGCTCCATCAAGACCAGGAACCAGAGCAGATGCCTCCTGAATTTTTGCCTCCGGAAGCTTTAAAAGAGGACCGTAGGTTTCGTTCATCTTCACCGCTAAATCACGAGCTACTTCCACATGTTGCTTCTGGTCTTTACCGACTGGAACCAGATCACTCTCATAAATTAAAATATCGGCCGCCATTAAAATAGGATACGAAAAGAGCCCCACTGAGGCAGAGAGACCTTTAGCAACTTTGTCTTTGTAAGAATGGCAACGCTCTAGGAGACCCATGGGTGCAACGGTAGTTAAAATCCACGAAAGTTCTGTAATGCCGACGATATCACTTTGTCGAAAAAAACAACTTTTCTTGGGGTCTAATCCTGCAGCCAAAAAATCAATGGCAACCTCATGCACGTTCTTTCTTAATATAGAAGCATCATGAAGCGATGTTAAAGCATGATAATCGGCGATGAAATAAAAAGCCTCCCCACGATCCTGAAGCTCAATAGCCGGACGCATCATCCCGAAGTAATTCCCTAGATGCAGAGTACCCGAGGGTTGAATGCCAGAAAGAATACGCATGAAAAGGTCCAGATGTTCTAAGGTTATCGTGATTTAATCAAGTTGCTTTATCTCATAGTGCTCTTAAAAAACACAAAAAGAGAAGGAGCTGGGCTTCCTCTTTTTCTTATTTTTCGGGCAGGGAATTATTAGGAAATTTTTTTACTAATCCAGAGATCACAAGATCCTCTCCGAGCATCCTGTAGGAAACAGATGTTAGCCCGGATATTTCATACTGATTGTGACGAGGAGACCGCGAAGGCTGATGGGGCACCACCGGTAGTCGGGGCTCCTCAGGGGAGACTTCCATTTCCACTTCCACTTGCACTTCCACTTCCTTTAGGCAGCTCTGAAAAGGCGAAACGAGCGGGAGTGAGCGAGTCAACGCAGACACGTATTTTGACAAGGGCTCTGTGTGTACACACTGCCCGAATAAGACTTCGAACTTGGGCACAGTATCCATCTGGCTTGCCGATCTCCGCAAATGATCATTATGAAATACCTGGGTTAGCCTTCTTCCCTTTTGGTAACCGATTCCACCGACAGCCAAGACCGGCCCTCCAATCATGATGGGAGCAACATAGAAACGAACTTCATCGACGAGATGCTTATCAAATGCTTCCCCTAAGGTGCGTCCCCCTCCCTCGATTAAGACCGAGCTGATTCCACGTTCTGCAAGATCTTGAAGGGCTCTACGCAAGGACCTCTCTGTTAATACTATTGTTTTTGAACACTCCTTATCCGTTAAAACTTGGGCGCTGCGAGGTATATCTCCAGAGCGACTCCAAACAATCCTCCAAGGTTGAGAGAAGGGCCTCTCTTTTTTTGAAAGACCGCGTAGTGTGAGTGAGGGATCATCATCTCGAATCGTTCCACCACCAACCAGAATCGCTTCGACTTGGGCACGCAGGCGCATCGCATCACGACGGCTTTTTTCAGAGGTGATCCAACGACGACCTGGAAACGAAGAAATACGGCCATCCAGTGACATTCCATATTTAGCAATCACCCACGGCAATCCTGTTTGCATGCGGTGATTCCAATGTTTGTTAAGCTCTTGGCATTCTTTAGTCAAAACACCCGTCACAACCTCAATACCTGCTGCACTCAGAATTTTCTCAGCCTCTCCTTGATGAAGTGGGTTAGGATCGGTGGCTCCATAGACGACGCGTTTCACCCCTGCATCGATGATTGCCTTAGTGCAAGGAGAAGTCTTCCCAAAAGTTGAACATGGTTCGAGGGTCACATAGAGGGTTGCTCCGCAAGCATCTGAAATGCATTTCAAATGCCGTAGGGCTTCTATCTCGGCATGAAGGGAGCCTGCTTTGGCATGATAGCCCGAGGAGAGCATTTCTCCATCTCGAGCAATAACTGCTCCAACTAGGGGATTTGGAGCTGTTTTACCCTCTCCTTTTTTTGCTTCTTTGAGGGCCACTTGCATCAAAAGAGCATCTATTTCACTTGTGGTTAGTTTAGGTCTTATTTGAAGTTCCTGTGGAGCTAATGATTGCATGCTTCAGTAAATAAATATTCATAATCATTTGACGATCAAATCGACTATTATCTTTTGTAGCGACAGCATCTCGTTTTATCAACAAGCATCAGATATTGAGGCTGCTTATTTTATTAAAAATGGATCTTGCATTAAGATATGATTCCAAGTATAAGTATCACCCTTTAACTTTCTCAGTTTTGAGCCTACACGAATATATTTCGGACCTAGAATTCTCACATGTATTTATTACCTCTCGCATCTATTGTTCCTATTGAAGCGGAGCCAATTTTTGCTAAGGCAGTTAAAGAATGGACAACCCAATCTTGGCTCACTAATTCCATTCTCGTATCGGCCTTGTTAGTTATTGCCATTGTTTACTGGGCACAGCGATCGACACGTCGCATGCAATTGATCCCTGTTGGAATGCAAAACTTTTTTGAGTTTATCATTTCTAGTTTATATGACTTTTTTGAAGGAATTGTGGGAAAACATATGATTCCTAAAGCCTTTAGTCTTTTAGCAGCTCTCTTCCTCTATATTCTGGCAGCAAACTGGTTTGGTCTACTTCCCGGTGTAGGATCTATTGGCTGGAAGGAAGCCAATGGGGAACTCTTACCACTATTACGACCTACTACTGCAGATATGAACACAACCATCGGACTGGCTATTGTCTTCATGATTTTTTGGCTTATCTGGACATTACAGGAAGTTGGGGTCGTCTCTTTTCTTCAACATATTTTTGGAGTTAAAGGAGGAGTAAAAGGAATCATGGCTTATTCACTAATGCCCATCTTTTTTTTCGTAGGAATCATTGAAGTCATTTCCATACTGATTCGCCCTGTTTCTCTCTCTCTACGGCTCTTTGGAAATGTGTTTGCTGGTGAAAATTTAATCAACACCATGATGTCCATGGGGCACACACTCCATTTTCCGTTATGGCTTGCAAAACTCACCAGCATTATTTTACCAATCCCATTTTATTTTTTGGAGCTTCTCATTGGAGCGCTTCAAGCCTTCGTTTTTACTCTTCTCTGCGCTGTTTATCTAAATCTCTCTACGAGTCATGATGAGGAGGAAGCAGAGAACCATTAGAATTCTTTAAGGTCGCAAAACTAAAAGAAGAACGAAAAGTCAGGTGTGTGTAAAATTAGAGTGTCATCATAAACACGATAGTTTTATTTCCATTAGTCCCATCGTACTTGCTTGCAGTACCTGTGAACTCCAAATAGGATCAACAAACATTTTTATTCTTGGGATTGTGCTTACCGTGCAACCAAGGACGAACACATACACACAACACACACATATCTATTATGACTATTCCAACATTATTAGCTGAAGGCATTACTGGTAGTTTCACCCTTGGTGTAGCCGGAACAGGTGCTGCATTAAGCATCGGTTTTATTGGTGCTAAAGCCGTTGAGGCCATTGGTCGCAACCCAGGTTCCTTTGGTCGCGTGCTCACGCTAGCGATTATCGGGATGGCTCTTGCTGAATCGATCGCGATTTATGCGCTCATTCGTGCCTTCGCTGGCCAATAAAAAAGTTTAGATTTTTAGATGTTTAGGGGTGAGAAAACTTTTTTCTCTAAAAATCAACTTCAGCATCATTGATGACATGAATGATTTTAAAAAACTTTTTCAAGCTAATAAGAATCCGTTTTTCCAAATTAATTCTCCCCTAAACTACTAAACTTTTGAACTCCTGAACTTCCTTTTTGAATGAAAGTACTCACTGATCTATTTGAAAATTTCGGTATTGATTGGCCTAAATTTTTAGCCCAAACAATTCTTTTTCTTGTTGTCTATTTAATCCTTCGTCGTTTTGCCTTTGCCTCGGTCATTACCATGCTAGAAGAGCGTCGTCGACGCATTGAAGAGGCACAGCTCAATGCAGAGAAAATCAAAAAACAACTGGCTGAAGCAGAATTACGCTATGAAGAAATTCTTCGCAAAGCGAATTTAGATGCAAAAAAAATGATCGATGAAGCTCGGGTCTCCGCAGAAGCATTGATGACCAAGGAGACACAACGAGCAATTAAAGATGCAGAAAGTATTATTGCACGAGCTCATGAAGTCACCATGCTCGATCGTCAACATATGATCGATGATGTAAAAAAAGAGATGTTACATCTTGTGGTACAGACAACATCTCAAGTAGTAGGTAAAATCATCTCTCCTGAAGATCAACAGCGCCTTTCTATGGAGACAACCTCTGCATTAGCTACTTCATAATTTATGAAACTTTCCCGTGAGGCTAAAAGGCAAGCACGCCAACTTTTTGATGCATCTTTAGTCAATGGCCGGCTGGATCACTCTAGGAGCCTCATCATTGCTGAGACACTTGTTTCAAAACGACCACGTGCTGCTTTTGAAATTCTCAAAGAATTCACACGCCTCACCCGATTACAGCTGAATGCTCATCAAGCTATTGTGGAAAGTGCAACACCCCTGGAACCTTCCTCCCAAGCGGAGATCATTACTGCACTTCAGTCTCGTGACGATCAAGTTGATGTTTCAATAATCGTGAATCCTTCCCTTCTCGGCGGTACTCGCATTCGTCTTGGAAGTGACGTTTGGGATGGAAGCATCTCTGCAAAACTTCATCAATTAAACAATATATAGTCTTTTTCATAACGCTTTCACCTTTTTAACCTTTTAACCCATCACTTTTGATATGAGTACTCTTTTACAAGAATTAGAACAGAAAATCGGCTCTCTTCGTTCCTCCAACGTTACAAAAACCAATGTTGGTATCGTCCGAGAAATTGGTGATGGGGTTGCTCGCATTGAGGGACTCAGTAGCGTCATGCTCAATGAAATGTTGCAATTTCCTGGAGGCATTTACGGATTAGCTCTCAACCTTGAGGAAACCGAAGTTGGTGCCATTATTTTAGGGGACTATACCAAAATTAGCGAAGGAGATGAGGTCACGACAACGGGACGCTTACTTCAAGTTCCTGTTGGAAAAAAATTATTGGGTCGTGTTGTCGATGCATTAGGTCGTCCAGTAGATGGCAAAGGGGAATTAGGAAATGAAGAATTCTATCCTGTGGAAAAAATTGCTCCTGGAATCATCAAGCGCCAAGGAGTTTCACAGCCGGTACAAACAGGGATTATGTCGATTGATGCCATGGTTCCTATCGGACGTGGTCAACGTGAATTAATCATCGGTGACCGTGCCACAGGAAAAACTACCATTGCTATTGATACCATTATTAACCAAGCACGAATCAACCGTGTAGGAGAGGAAAGTGGGGACCCACAGTTCCGTCCTCTCTACTCGATCTACGTGGCTATTGGTCAACGTGTCGCTAATGTGGCTCGAGTTATTAATGCTCTTGAACAACACGATGCGCTCAAGTATACGATTATTATTTCTTCAACTGCCTCCAATGCTGCTGCAGATCAATATATCTCACCTTTTGCCGGAGCAGCTATGGGAGAGTGGTTCATGGATCATGGAATGGATGCATTAATTATTTTCGATGATCTTTCCAAGCATGCCGTTGGGTATCGTCAAATTTCTCTATTGCTCAAACGTCCTTCAGGACGTGAAGCCTATCCAGGAGATGTCTTCTACCTGCATAGCCGTTTACTGGAGCGCTCTGCACGTCTGAGTGAAAAAGCAGGTAATGGATCACTCACCGCACTTCCTATTATTGAAACACAAGCCGGTGATGTTTCTGCCTATATTCCAACCAATGTCATTTCTATTACTGATGGGCAGATTTATTTAGAGACCGATCTTTTTTACCAAGGAATTCGACCTGCTATTTCTGTAGGACTTTCGGTTTCTCGTGTTGGTTCAGCAGCTCAAATCAAAGCAATGAAACAAGTCGCTGGTAAATTAAAAGGTGATCTTGCGCAGTATCGTGAATTAGCAGCCTTTGCACAATTTGGAAGTGATCTTGATGCACGTACCAAGTCTCAACTGGATCGTGGACAGCGTATCGTAGAACTTTTTAAACAAGGTCAACACAAACCTCTTTCGGTGGAACTCCAAGCAGCTATTCTCTGGGCAATGCAAAAAGGATATTTCAATGAAGTTCCAGTGAACCAAGTTCAAGAATTTCAAGCAAAGATGGAAGAGTTTCTCTCAACACGCAAGGAATCGGTTCTTTTGAGTATTCTAACAAAAAAAGCATTTGATGCATCTTTAGAAAAGGAATTAGGGGATGCTCTTGATGAGTTCAAAGCAGTCACCACCTAAGCTCTCTTCTTCTTTCAAGAGACCTAGAATCTTTTTCTCTCCATTCCATTTTATAAAAATTAATAAATAATTTTATTGTTACCTAGAAACAGCAGCGTTGATTCTTCTTTCAACACTCCGATTACGGTTCACTCACTCCTCACATGGCTAACACTCGCGATATTCGACGACGGATTAAGTCGGTCAAAAATACCTCTCAAATCACTAAGGCGATGGAGATGGTGGCTGCCTCCAAGATGCGTCGAGCGCAACAGGCAGCCGTGGCTGGACGCCCTTATTCAGAGGTGCTCAATGAAGTGCTTGTTTCCTTGCGTGACCATGTGGATAAAGAATCTCATCCACTACTCGCACAAAGAGATGTCCACAAAACATTAGTTATTTTGCTTACTTCTGACAAAGGATTGTGCGGTGCACTTAATACGAATGTGCTACGTGATGCATCATTGCTAGATACCTCCACCACACTTTTTGTCGCTGTAGGTCGCAAAGGCGCCTCTTTCCTTGCTCGGACAGGACGTCAGATGATTGCTGACTTTACGCTTCCTGATAATCCAGCTTTTTTACAAACCAAACCGATCTCTCAATTTTGTTTGGAACAATTCCTTTCTGGAGCTGTGGATCAAGTGAATATCCTCTATCCAAAATTTATTAATACCCTTGTGCAACGCCCAGTGAATCTTCAGTTGCTTCCTATTAGCATCGAAAAAGCTGATGGCATGGTCCCCTCACCTAATGCCTCCTCCTCCCTTGAACGTCCTATAACAGCTGAAAAAGATTCGGAAAATGAGAGTAGTGAAATCGGAGAATATCTTTTCGAACCAAGTACTCAAAGTGTACTTAATGCTATTCTTCCTTACTCATTTCATTTCGAAGTATTTCAAAAAATACTTGATGAACGTGCTTCCGAACAAAGTGCTCGTATGGTGGCAATGAAAGCTGCAACGGATAATGCCAAAAATCTAGTTAAAGATCTTACACTCGAATATAACAAAGCACGCCAAGCAAGCATCACCACAGAACTCCTTGAAATCACTACTGCTCAGATGGCATTAGGTTAAAATTGAGTCTATCATTTATCTTCAAGCCATTTTTTACAAAACCCACTACTTCACCCTCTCTTCTTTAAACTTAACCTCCTTTTTCAAATCTAACTTCAACTTTTAACCTCAACTATGTCACTCAACAACACTGGTAAAATCGTTCAAATCATCGGCCCTGTCGTTGATGCTGCATTTGATCTTAATAATGGACCTCTTCCAAAAATTTATGATGCTCTTGAAGTCGAGCATACCTATGAAGGGGTCACTACCAAAATCACCCTTGAGGTACAACAACAACTTGGAGAAAACTGGGTGCGTGCTATTGCGATGTCTTCTACAGAAGGACTTCAGCGTGGATTGCCTGTTAAAGCGCTTGGAAAGCCAATATCGGTACCAGTAGGTGAAGGAATATTGGGTCGTATCATGAATGTTACTGGGGAGCCTGTCGATGAACGTGGTCCTATTGAGGCAACAAAATATTATGAGATCCACCGTCCAGCCCCAGCTCTAGTCGATCAAAGCACCAAGTCAGAGGTACTTGAAACAGGAATTAAAGTCATCGATCTTATCTGCCCTTTCATCAAGGGAGGCAAAGTGGGGGCCTTTGGTGGTGCTGGTGTTGGCAAAACAGTGGTCATCATGGAACTCATCAATAACATTGCCAAAGGACATGGTGGGTACTCTCTTTTTGCTGGTGTCGGAGAACGTACGCGTGAAGGAAATGATCTTTATCATGAAATGAGCGAAGCAGGAGTTATTGTTCAAGAGGAACTCAAAAAATCAAAAGTAGCACTCGTCTATGGTCAAATGAATGAGCCTCCAGGTGCCCGTCTTCGTGTCGCTCTAAGCGCTCTCTCCATGGCAGAATACTTCCGTGATGAGATGAATCAGGATGTGCTCCTTTTCATCGATAATATTTTCCGTTTCTCACAAGCAGGTGCTGAAGTCTCGGCTCTTTTAGGCCGTACTCCAAGTGCAGTAGGTTATCAGCCAACCTTGGCCTCTGAAATGGGAGACCTTCAAGAACGTATTAGCTCAACTAAAAAAGGATCGATCACCTCGTTTCAAGCAGTTTATGTTCCAGCAGATGATCTTACCGACCCTGCACCAGCAAATACCTTTGCTCACTTGGATTCAACCATCGTGTTAGAGCGTTCTATTGCTGAGTTGGGAATCTATCCTGCAGTCGATCCTCTTGCTTCAACCTCTAAAGCCCTTGCTGCAGACGTTGTAGGAGAAGAACACTATAATGTAGCTCTCGGTGTTCAGAGGGTGCTCCAACGTTATAAAGATTTGCAAGATATCATTGCAATCCTGGGTATGGATGAGCTCTCTCCTGAAGATAAGCTCACAGTACATCGTGCTCGAAAGATTCAACGATTCTTAAGTCAACCCTTCCATGTTGCAGAAATATTCACAGGAACCCCTGGTGAGTATGTTTCTGTCTCGGAGACTATCCGTGGCTTCCAAGAAATCTTAGATGGAAAGCATGATGATATTGATGAGGCAGACTTCTATATGAAAGGAACCATTGATCAAGTGGTAGCCTCTTCTAAGAAAAATTAAACTATGCCAACCCTTCACCTTGAAATTGTCACACCTGAAGCACTCGCCTACCAAGCAGAAGTAGAAGGGGTCATCGTACCTGGAGTGGATGGGGAGCTAGGAATTTTACCCCAGCATGTTGGTTTAATGACTCAGATTGTCCCTGGAGAATTACGTATCCAACAAGGGGGAAAGGAACTTCGCATGGCCGTCGGTGAAGGTTTTTTAGAAGTACGACCTGATCGTGTCTCCATCATGACGGAAATGGCCATTGATGAAGCAGATATTGATGAACATGCAGCAGAAAAAGCAGTGGCTCTTGCGGAAAAAGAATTGAAAGACCAAACACTCTCTCATGAGGAGGTGGCACTGGTTCAGTCATCCCTGTTACACTCATTGGCAAAGCTCCGTGTGAAGAGACGTCATCATCATTAATTCGAATATTCTATACTGAAGTATCATGAGGCACCGTGCACAGTTCATTAGTACAAGAGGGGCGAAGGATTGTGATGCCGGGCTGTAGAGGTCCCTACCAGCTAAATTAAAATCACAATTCGAGACCCACGCAGTAATGATAAGCTATCCACAAGCCGTAATGGATTTGTGTGAAATATGTGGACTCAAGCTTTTTTTCAAAACAAAAGAACTTGTTACCTCCTATAAAAAAATTTTATGAATATGAATCTTGTACAACAAATTGATTGCGACCTCAAAGAAGCAATGAAGGCCAAGGATGCTTTCAAGTTAGGAACACTCCGGATGGTAAAATCAGCACTCAACTATGCTGCTATTGAAAAGGGAGGCGTAACCACTCCTCTCTCTGAAGAAGATACTTCTGCAGTATTGCGTAAACAGATCAAGCAACGAGAGGATTCAGTAATGAGCTTTGAGCAAGGTGGCCGACCTGAACTTGCTGAGAAGGAAAAAACAGAAATTGCAATCCTAAGAACTTACCTTCCTCAAAGTCTTACTGAAATCGAGATGGAACTTCTTGTGCGCGAGGTGATCGCTGAAGTCGGTGCTACCTCCAAGGCTCAAATGGGAGCAGTGATGAAAGGAGCCCAAGCAAAGGCCGCAGGACGAGCCGATGGACGTCAGTTGAGTGCACTTGTACAGCGACTATTAACGTAGTTGACAATGCTTCAGGATTTATTGCGAAGAGTTCTCTAAGGATGCCCTTACAAGCCTGAGATCCTCTTGGTAAGTGACTTTAATATTCGGAACACGATTCTCAATTAACATCGTTTTAATCCCATGCGAAAGCAAAGCAGATACTTCATCGGTGGGAATCCTAAGTGATTTCTTATCTTCATGAATGATACGAAGCATTTCCTTTACACGAAAGACTTGAGGAGTTTGCATTGACCAAAGTTGATGACGATCGATTGTTTCTTGGGCATAACCGCTAGCATCACTGCGGTGTAGTGTTTCAGCAACTGGAAGAGCTAAGGCTGCGGCTCCTACACTATAAGCTGCTTTGCAGACTCCTTCGATCTGATCTTGTTTAATAAGAGGGCGAGCAGCATCGTGAATAGCAACAAAGGCACATGAATCCGATAGAGCGATAAGACCACGTTGTACCGATGCATGACGACTCTCTCCCCCAGGAATAATACGAATGATCTCAGAGAGTCTCGGATTATTTAAGGAATCTATCACACCTTGAAATTCCTCTTCTCGCTTGGAAGGAACAACAAGGATGATAGAAGAGATCAAGGAGGTCTTAGCAAATGCTAGCAGGCTATAGGTAATAAGCGGTCTCCCTAGAAGAGAGGCCATTAACTTATCACCACCAAAACGAAGACTCGATCCCCCAGCTACAATGAGGGCAGCAGTTTTAGGAAATGAGGAGGAGGTCTTGTTCACAAAGATAGAAATAGAATCTCAAAGGCTCTTTCCTGTAATTTCTAAGCACTTTGACAATACTAATAGGCTTTGCACAGAGTCACATGATATTTCAGCATGAAATATCCGGGCTAGGAGTAAAAGAAAATGTTCTCATGCGCGTTATTGTGTGAATCTTTCACAAGCAGTGACAGTATTTTGCATCAACATCGCAATCGTCATTGGACCAACACCTCCGGGAACCGGAGTGATGGCATAGCATTTTTCTTTGACAGATTCAAAGTCAACATCCCCGACAAGCCTGTATCCACAGGGTTTAGAAGCATCATCAATACGATTGATACCAACATCTATCACCACAGCCCCTTCACGAATATGCTCAGCCCCCAAAGCATGAGCTCGGCCGAGTGCTGCAATAACAATATCAGCACTGCGGGTGATTGCAGCTAGATCGCGCGTTTGAGAATGAGCAATGGTAACAGTGGCATCACCACCAAGACCTTTTTGAAGAAGTAAAAGAGCCATTGGCTTTCCAACAATAAGACTGCGTCCTACGACCACAACATGGGCTCCACGTGTTCGAATATCATAGGCTTTTAGAAGGTGCTGACATCCCAGCGGTGTGCAAGGAACAAATCCAGTTGGGTCATCCATAGCGAGTTTTGCAACGTTGATTGGATGGAACCCATCAACATCTTTTTTGGGATCAATCGCCAGAGTAATGGTTTTTTCATCGATATGAGAGGGAGGTGGGGATTGAACAAGAATACCGTGGATGAGCGGATCTTCATTGAGCTCATCGATGACTTCTAACAACTCTTTTTGCGTTGTGCTTGCAGGGAGTTCTAATTTACGCGAAAGCATACCGAGCCTTGAGCAGGTGCGATCTTTGTTTCGAACATAGGCTTGCGAAGCTGGATTTTCGCCAATTAATACGACTGCAAGACCGGGAGTGATTCCACGTTTTTGAAGCTGGGCAATACGTTTTAGTGTTTCTGCTTCAAGAGAAGCAGCAGTCTGTTTTCCATCAAGAAGGATCATCGAAATGTTGAGCGTTTGTTTTTAAAAGTTGTTCAAGTTTGAGGCGTTCTGGTTCTAGGTCTGAGAGGGAAGGATCAATGGTAATAGAAGGGTCTAGAATAATATCAACTCGAGAAAAAGGAAAGGGAATGGAAAATGAATCCCACGTTTTCAATCGAAAAGCATAATGATAGCGAGCATGGAGAGGTAAAATGGGAGCCCCTGTCTTTTGTGCTAAAAAAATCACTCCAGGTCCAAGGCAATATTTTGGGCCACGAGGACCATCTGGTGTAATAGCTAGATCATAACCCTCTTCTAGTTTTGCTGAGAGCTCACGAAGAGCTGTCGATCCACGGCGCGAGCTAGATCCACGCACCGAGCCCATCCCAAGACGGGCCATGACTCCAGAGAGAATATCGCCATCTTTGCTGGGACTTGTAAGAACAACGACCCCCTTACGATGGCGATGATGATATTTTCTTAAAAACCCTACCGCAATGGCTGGAATACGATTGTGCCAGAAAGTGATGATCGATGGTACTGCAAGCGGATTGGATAAAAATCCGGCATGGTCAACAACACTCAGTCGTAGCGTTTTAAAAAGCATACGAGCTACCCGTGCAGCAAGAGCAGCAAGAAAAGTTTCTCGAGTCATTCTTGATAAATATCTCCCCAACGGTAGGCCTCACTAAGATTGATTCCCAGCTGATCAAGAACCCTAAACACAACCGTATCGGCTAATTCTTCGAATGTTTTTGGGTTACTATAAAAGGAGGGCATTGCTGGAAGCACTGAAGCTCCAGCCTCCATGACAGTCACGATATTGCGAGCTTGAATGAGATTCCATGGGGTTTCGCGAACCACAAGAATGAGCTTGCGACGTTCTTTTAAAAAAACATCAGCGGAGCGAATAATAAGTGAGTCGCTCGTTCCTGCAGCAATCCGTCCAACCGTCCCCATAGAGCAAGGAATCACAATCATTGCATCAAAAAGAGCAGACCCACTTGCACATGAAGCAGTCATCGATTTTTCTTGATGAAACTGCGTTCCTTCGGGAATTTTCAAAGCACCGATTTCTTGATGAATCACTTGTTTAGCATAACTACTTAAAATCAAGTGGAGCTCATGACTTTTTCCATCTAAGTGATGCAAGAAACGTTGTAGATAGAGAGAACCACTAGCCCCTGTGCCAGCAATAAGAAGACGCATGGGCTCATTGATACATTCTTGCGGATCGAGTGAACAGAAAAATTAATAAGGTATCGATTTTATGAGTTGACTCAAAAAGAGATAAAAGACTACCTACTGACGATGAAATTTCGCCTTTTTATTGCATTACTCATCCTTCTTGGGTTAGGTAGCACTCATCTCGTGAGTCAGATAAATGAAGTAAATAACCGAGATCGAGAATCTATAACCATTCAAAGGTATTCTCAATTTTTGAATCAAACTTCAGCTTTTGAAGAATCAGGCTATTGCGGGAATCTCTACGCTATTGAAATACTCGGTGATTCTATCTTACGCACAGGTTCCCCTGGAGATTATTGCTATCATTTCATTTCCAAGCTGGATTGCTCTTCTGCATGCCTCGCAACTCTCAGCTTGGAGGAGGCTGCTTTTTATAGCAGGTGTTGTCATCCCGATTCCTCCCCTAGCCTTCATTCTCGAATTTTGGATTCCTTCTCTGAGATCAAGGTCGATCCCTCATTGCAATCTAATATTCTGACTTTTGATCTCACTGCTTCAGGAGCAGAGATCTATCAATCGGGATTAGAGGAGAGTGCTCTCGAAGCTGGAATGGATGAGATTATCGAGTGGATCCTAGAGTCTGTAGTGCTTGGAATCGCTATCGAAGAGGGCACAAGATTCACCCTCCATGGTCGAGATAGGGAGACGGAGCTTCGTCAACATCCTCAGACCCCTCCTCCTCAGCACCCCATGCTACCTGAAAAGGCTAGCTCCAATCCTTCTCCCATAGGCTCATTATCGAGGGATGAGGAGGAACTCACCACTACACTTAAGAATCTTTCTTTGAATCAACGTGAAGGTTCTAACACCCAAAAACAAAGTTCAGAAATTTTTTCTCCAGAAAGTTCTCGGGAACAATTGGAAGAATCGAGTCAGGAGCTCCAGGAGAGGATCGATGAAACGAGAATTTTCGAAGAAGGTGAAAATCTATGGAAGATCTATTACGATGCACTAGAAGCAGATTTTAGAAGGAATGACGTAAAACTTCAATTTGGTAAATTACTACCAGGTGGAGAAGAGCTAAGCGCAGATGAAATTAGAGCGGCCCTTAGGAGACAAGCCCAAGAAGCCGATGAAGATAAGGTAAGGCAGGATGCTAATGAGGGGCTT
>WBXG01000040.1 GCA_008932965.1 Verrucomicrobiota bacterium | reverse complement strand
GTTTTTCTATACTCCCCTGATTTGAGTTGTTCGGAGGAGAAGGTAGCAGGATCAATCGATTTTTGGATTCCTTGAAGGAGCACTTCAAGATGATCGCATCCTGTTGCTTGATCAATGGGAACCTCGCAATGGAAAAAATCAACAGCAGCACTCACTGCCCCACAGGAGGAATGTCCCAAGACGAGAATTAATTTTGCTCCAGCTACAAGACACGCATACTCCATGCTTGCGAGTTCTTTCTCATGAGCCGCATTGCCTGCGATACGAATACTAAAAAGATCACCAATACCTGCATCAAAAATAATCTCTACCGGAGCTCTACTATCGATGCAGCTAAGAATAACCCCCATTGGATACTGTCCCTTACTTGTTTGCTCCACCTGTCGTTGATAATTGCGAAGCAAGGGCCTTCCCTGACAAAAACGTTGGTTCCCTTTCCGTAAAATATCGACGACCTCCGCAGGCAAGAGCCTCGATTGAACCTCACGTGTGGAATAATCAATAAAACGAATATCATCCTTCAACGATCGATATTCTTTTTTAAATCCGATAAGACTGACCGTGATATTGCGAATCTTAGCCTTTTGGTCCACATAATCTTGAATAATGCTCAAAATATCTGGATCAATATAATCGGTAGCATGAGCATCAATAAGAAGTTGGCTTCCTCGAGCTACCTCATCGAGGGCCTTAACGAGAAAGGGTTTATTTATAAAGCTTACCTGGCTTCCTAACTCAAGTCGTAAGACCTCTCCAGCAGCATGTCGCTCCAGAATTTGATGCATTGGAAATCTCAAATTGCTATGAAGCACAAAGAGCAAGCCAACACCTAGCCCGATTAAAATACCAAAAAGTAGATTTGAAAAAATGATGGCTACAATGGTGATAATGAAAGGAACAAATTGATTTACTCCCTCTCTCCAGATGCACATAAAAAGCTGAGGTCTGGCTAGCCTTGCTCCTACAACCGTTAAAATGGCAGCTAGTGCCGAGAGAGGAATTTCATTAAGCCATCGAGGAAGGAGTGTCACACATCCTAAAAGTAATGCTCCATGCACAATGGTAGAGAGACGTGTTCGACCCCCAGCATTGATATTAGCACTACTCCGGACAATGGCGCTTGTAATAGGTATTCCACCTACAAGACCCAAAATCATGTTACCGAAACCTTGTGCAAGAAGCTCCCGGTTAGGGGGACTCAATCGTTGCTCAGGATCAATTTTATCAGCTGCTTCTAAATTTAATAATGTTTCTAAACTAGCACTCGCAGCAAGAATTGCTGCAGCAACGTAGATGCTAGGAGAAAAAATCTGTTTGAAGTCAGGGAACTTCAATGCTCCTAGGAATGAGGAAATATCAACTACTTGAGGAACTTGAACAAGATGTGAAGGGCTAATAGACCAAGCTGACCCTATCTTGCGTAGCATAAAGCTTATTCCAACAGCAACTAGAACGACGATCAGCGGCGCTGGAATCAATCCTTTTTTTAAAAACTTCATCCTTTCCGAGAGGACTAAAAAAAATAGAGAGAGTATGCCTATGAAAAAAGCTCCCACTTGCACATGAAAAAAGGAGGAGCTGATTTCACTAAAGGTATTGGATCCATCATACTCCAAAAAATCAGCATCTCCAAAAGGAACCGGATCGTAACCGACAAGATGAGGAATTTGCTTAAGCACAATGAGAATTCCTGTGGCAGCAAGGAGTCCTTTAATAACACTGGATGGGAAAAACTCTGCTATAAAGCCACTGCGACAGAGTCCTAAAATCACTTGAAAAAATCCTGCTAGCACAAGTGCCAGCAAGAAAGCCTCAAAAGAATGGAGCTCTGCGATCTGTTGAAGAACAATGGCAGCAAGAGCTGCTGAAGGGCCACTCACACTGACGGAAGAACCACTTAAAACTCCCACAACAAGACCACCCACAATACCCCCTAAAATTCCCGAAAAAAGAGGAGCTCCAGAAGTCAGTGCTATACCCAGAGAGAGAGGAAGAGCCACTAAGAAAACAACAATTCCAGCAATGAAGCTGCTTGAGGTGTTACTTGTTATTTGAGGTTGGCAGGTATTTTTTACTTGTGGGTTCATCATAGTAGAGACAAATGATTGACACGGATATTTCATCATGAAGTGTCCTGAGGCGGCGTGCTAAGCTCACTAGTACAAGGCGGGCGAAGGATTGGGATGCCGGGCTGTATGTTTCATACTGTCCGAGGAGCAATTCGAGACTGACGCAGTATCCATCAGGTGTTCGCAAGCCGCAGCAGAATCGGTATGAAATATGCGGGTTAAAGCTTTAGAAGTATTTCTAAAGTCACGAGGTATGTAAATTGGATAATCCTAAAAAACCAGAAACAAACCTCTATTTTTTTCTTAAATGCGCTGGTAATATCCCAAGCTGCTCTCGGTAATGGGCAATAGTACGGCGGGCTATATGAATCCCCAGCTCTTGAAAACGAGCTACAATTTTCTGATCACTCCAAGGTTTCTGTTTTTGCTCCTCTTGAATCATTTTTTTTAATGACGACTTGACCATCTCATTGCTGACATGAGCCCCATTTTCTTGCTCAATACCTGCAGTAAAAAAATATTTTAATGAATACAGACCTCGTGGAGTATCCATCGTCTTTCCTGCAACAGCACGGCTGATAGTGGTCACATGCACTCCGAGGGTTTGGGCAACTTGCGCCATGGTCATGGGATGGAGGCCGTAGGTTCCATATTTAAAAAAATCTTCTTGTCGACGAACAATGTCACGTCCCACAGCCATTAGGGTAGATTGACGTTGCTCCACATGATGAATAAAAGATTTTCCAAGCCGAATTTTTTCCTGCAGGTAGTGACGCAGCTCTTGATTCTCCGATTGCGATGACAACATCTCTTTATAATAATCACTAATCTTCATTCGAGGCTGCCCTTCCTCATTAAAACGGACTAAAAATACCCCCTCCTCCTCCATCACAATCAAATCTGGAATCACAGTCTGTTCCTCAGATTTTATGTATGGACGGCCTGGATGTGGCTCTAATGCAGTAATAATGGCTACTTCTTTGAGAACCTCGGAGAGAGGAAGGCGCAGATTTTTAGCAATTTCCTCATAATGGTGCCGTGCGAGTTGCGGTAGATAATGACTTACAATCCTGCTAGCCAAGCCATTCTCGCGTCCTTGATGGCGCAATTGAATTAAAAGACATTCTTTAAGATCACGCGCAGCTACCCCAGGAGGATCGAGTAGTTGAATCTTTTCTAAAACCTCTTCGACGTGTTGCTCTGAGAGACTCAATGATACAGCGATCTCTGCACAACTGACCCGCAAATATCCCCATGCATCCAAATTACCAGCGATCGCTTGAATGATGGGTTGATCTTCCGCTAGGAATGATGCTGTTTGAGCCTCAATCGTCTCGGCAAGTGTTGTGTTAGAGGGACGTGATTCTAGAAATCGCTGCCGTTGCTCATCCTGATTTCCTCGTGCCTCTGATTCTCTCCAAGAGAGTTCTTCATTAGAAGCAGCAGTCTCATTTTTCTCTGAAACAGTCGGTTCTAAAAAAAATTCCTCCTCTAACACTGGATTAGCGACAAGTTCAGCAGCAATCAAACCCCGGAGCTCCATTGCAGGAGCCTGTAAAAGCTCGAGACCTTGCTGCATCTGCACAGAGAGAAATTGTTGTTGAGAGAGTCCGGCTGAAAGTTGCATCAGGAAGCGACAGCAATAGTTTGTAAATTATAAATCGAGGTTCACCTCAGAAAAAAATTGTGAGCCTCCCAAGCACAATAAAGAATATGCTCATGCACAATGGATGAACAAGCGGAGACTCCATCCTATTCCTAAAGGAGATACTCAGTGGGATCGTACGACTGAACTGACTAGGAAATATTCTTGTGAAACGATTCAAGTGACTTTCTAAAAACACTGTCCCGCATGGACTCGAACCATGAATAATGCCTCCAAAGGGCACTGTGTTACCATTACACCACAGGACAAAGAGGAGGTCATTTGTAGCGATCAAGACCTCAATTCGCAATGTCTTTTTAAAAAAAAATAGCTAGCCCGGATATTTTATACTGACCGTGACGAGGAGGCCGCGAAGGCTGATGGGGTAAGGGGAGCGATGAAGTCTTGCGACGGCTGTATGAGTACATACTGCCCGAGGAAGACTTCGAGCTTGGGCGAAACATCCACCCTTGCTTCCCGAACTCCGCAGTAGATTGATATGAAATATAGGGGCTAGTTAGCCCTGAACTCACCAACCCTCATCGAGTGAAAAGCCATCCCGAGATGGGCGATCACATCGCTGGAAACCAAAGATTCAGGGGAGTTCCCCGAATCATAAACTGCAATTTCTGCGCTTCTGCCGCAGAGCCAAGCTCCAAGCTGAGCTGCATTCCGACAAGAATGACCTGATGCTAAAAATGCAGTAGTAACTCCTGTTAAAACATCCCCCATGCCACCACTTCCCATGCCAGGGTTGCCAGTCGTATTGAAGAGAAGAGGCTGAGCATATTCAGCGATCAGAGTACGGGCCCCTTTAAGAAGCAGCGTCACACGATAGTGATCGACAAAATCCTTTGCCCATGCGGAACGTGAGCGACCCTCTGCGGAAAAGAGTCGTTCCATCTCGCCTGGATGAGGGGTGAGAAGGCGAGGATAGTGACACTTTAATAATCGTAATTTTTCTTGAACCAAAGCATTAAGAGCATCGGCATCAATAACAGAGGGTATTGGTAATTTTTCAATAATCTCACCAATTTCATGAGAATATTTAGAACCAAGCCCAGGGCCAATCCCAAGAGCATCCAAAGGCTCTTCAAAAAGATCGAGATAATTTTTAATTGGTTTGACCATCACTTCTGGAGAGGTCGAGACCGCAAGCATGTCATAGGTTTCGGGCAATGCATAAAGGGTAACAAGACCTGCCCCGGCACGAAGGGCAGCAGCAGAGGCAAGGCGTGCTGCTCCTAGAAAGCCTGGTGAGCCAGCAAGAATTCCTACATGACCAAAAAGACCCTTATGAACATCGAATGCACGTTTCGGAAGCACCTTTCTCAAAGCCTCTGGGAGAATCAATGACGCACCTTCCCTACGGCTCCCGGGCTTCTGCAGGTGATGAGTATGAAATATACGGGTTAACCCGGATAGGGGAACCACGGCAATTCTACCCACCACGTTCGTAGCGGTATCAGCGACAAGTCCTTCTTTAGCAAAAGCAATCGTTGCGGTTAAATCAGCCTCCACACAGCATGGAAACGGCTTCCCAGTAGTACCATCTAGCCCAGAAGGAAGATCAATAGCCACAACAAAGGCACTATGATGGGACCGTAAAAAATTTATTTCTTCAATCGCATCTTTCAGAGAATCACGTGGATTTCCTGAAGCACCGATCCCTAGAAGGCCATCTAAAAGAACAAGAGTGCCTGAAGTCTCCTTAGGTATTTTTTCCAAAATAGAGACTCCATCATGTTCCTCGAGCTCTTGAAGATGGGCCCTCGAGAGCAGTGCCATTTCATTTTTGGGAAAGGTCAGTCGTACCCCAATTTTCCAACCCTCATGGGCTAACATACGAGCAGCAACAAGAGCATCCCCTGCATTATTTCCTTTACCACAATAGGCAACGGCAACTCCTGGCACTGGAAAAAATTGCTGAACAATACGTGCAATTCCCTCCCCTGCTTCCTCCATAAGAATCGCGGGTTCAACACCTCGTTGGAAAGCTTCGCGCTCTACCTCCTGCATTTGGGAAACAGTAAGAATCATACTTTGGTGGTCGGTTAAAAAAGTCACTTTCACTAACAGTAGAACAAGTTTTTCTAGGAGGCTCCTAGAAATCAAACACAGAAGAGGGCATTATGAATGATATGAGATTGGTTATGCCATCAGTATTTTTTAAAAAAAATGCTTCAACCCAGGCAGAGTCCATCCTATTTTCTATTTTCAAGCATGTTTTTAGTTTTTAACCCGGATATTTTATACTGATATGTCATGAGGCGCCGTGCTAAGCTCATTAGTACAAGGCGGGCGAAGGATTGGGATGCCGGGCTGTATGAGTCCCTACCGCACCCCCCAATCACAATTCGAGACCAACGCAGTAATGATACGCTTTCCACAAGCCGTAAGTGATTTAGTGTGAAATATCCGAGTTAACTTTATTACCACAACTTATGCTCTCTTATTTACAAATCTTTCTCCTAGCCATTATCCAAGGTCTCTGCGAACTACTTCCAGTATCTAGCTCTGCTCATGTCATTGTTGCAGAACGGATCATGGGACTGAACCCTTCAGCACCGGCCATGACCTTACTGTTGGTCATGCTCCATACTGGCACAATGTTTGCTGTCATTCTCTATTTTTGGAAAGAATGGCAGTTTCACTATTTTTCCTCCTTTAAGAAATTTAGGCAGATCCTAACACAGGTCTTTGTTGCTACGCTGTGCACCGGAGTCCTTGGGCTCCTACTTAAAATAGTGATTGAAAAAATCTTCATGCGCCACCTCCCTCATGCAGAAATAGAACACCTCTTTTCTAATCTTCCGCTCATCTCATTTGCCTTGGCAACTGTTGGAAGTGTGATGATTTATGCTGGCACACGTAAAAAGGGGAACGCTTCTCAAGAATTGAATATCAAATCCTCCTGCTGGATCGGTATTATTCAAGGTATCTCTCTTCCCTTTCGTGGCTTCTCTCGTTCAGGGTCGACCATCTCAATGGGACTCATACTGGGAATTTCAAAAAAGAAAATTGAAGCATTCAGCTTTGCACTTGCTGTGGTTTTAACCCCTTTGGTGATTGCGAAAGAACTGCATCGATTTCTCCATGACGCTACAATCACTTCAAGCTCACAAACCTTTCATCTCCTTGTTCAATGCGGTGCCGGAATGGTGCTTAGTTTTCTTGCAGGGCTTATCGCCTTGAAATGGCTTTCGCATTGGTTAGAGGAGGGACGATGGAAGTTTTTTGGTTTTTATTGCCTTGTTGCAGCTGGAGGAATTCTCGTCTTAAATTATTTTTTCCTATAGCCACCTGGTTCTTTTCTGTACTCTTTCTCCATGAACACTCCCGTTTTACCCGATTTACAAGCTGCCGTTCTCTGCGAAGATGTACGCGCCGAACACAGTGGCCAACAAACACTCGTAGGTGTTCTTGGAGTGATTCCCACCAGCACCTTGCCTATCGGATTTTTTAAACTTTGTCTCTGGACTCGCTGGTGTGGTGGAGTGGGAAGCTTTTCTCAACGCACTACCATTTTTGATCCTGAAGAAAAGCAACCAATAGCTGAAGCTACCGTCGCTTTTGAACTTACTAATATGAATGCTCATGCCACCAATGTTCATTTCTTTGCTGGCATTCAGTTCAAACGCTTTGGTATTTATCACGTTGAGGTTCACCTTGATGACGAGTTAAAAATGCGTATCCCACTTCCAGTGGTTCAAATACAGGAGGAAAAGTAATTTTCCATATTTTTCCTTGACACTGAATGCATCTAAAAGTAATTTCACCCCCTCTCGCACACTGAAACTGAATGAAAACTTTCTCCGCAAAAGCACCCGAAGTAAAACGTCAATGGTGGGTTATTGATGCTAAAAATCAATACCTTGGCCATGTAGCCGTCAGAGCAGCAAATCTTCTTCGAGGTAAGCATAAAGCTATCTTTACACCCCACGTTGATACGGGGGACTATGTTGTAGTGATCAATGCTTCTGAAGTTCAAGTGAGCGGAAAAAAAGAGGTTCAAAAAACCTACATGAGTTTCTCGGGATTTGTTGGTGGTCATAAATCCGAAACATTTCGCCAACGCCGCGCACGTCGTCCTGAACTTCTCATCGAAAAAGCAGTCAAAGGAATGATCCCTCACAATCGTCTAGGTTCTAAAATCTATACAAAACTTAAAGTTTATAGTGGAGCAGAACATCCTCATCATGCCCATCATCCCCAGTCTATTTCATTAGCTCCCGCAGCCCTTTAATCTAGGTCAAACAGCGTTACTCTTTTTTATAAAACTATGCTCGAAGAAACCCCAGTCGTAAAAACAACGAAAACACCAGTCAAAGTTGGTAATTCTGGTAATGTTACAGCTACTGGACGCCGCAAGACGGCTGTTGCTACTATTCGTCTCGTTGATGGCTCTGGAAAGATTCGTGTTAATGGTCGTGAGTTTTCAGATTATTTCACAACTGTCTCCATGCAGAACAAGGTATTAAAACCTTTTGATTCTGTGAATGCGATTAAGTCATACGATGTGATTGTTAAAACACAAGGTGGCGGGCTCAATGGACAAGCAGGTGCCGTTAGTCTTGCAATTGCCCGTGCACTCAACGGCATTGATTCAGAACTTCGTCCCATTTTAAAACAAAATGGACTCCTCACACGCGATCCTCGTCGTCGTGAGCGTAATAAGCCAGGTCGTGCTGGAGCAAGAAAACGTTTCCAATTCTCGAAACGCTAGTTTCTACATCACACTTTTTTCAGGTTTTGAGTTAGCTGGGGTACAACTCAGACATCATGTTGGCTTCACACAGCCCTCATATAAGCCTTGATAGGAGTATCTCAGTCAGCCAATCGCACCGTGTCTTGGTCGTTCCCTCGTTTCAATCCGTATGAAACATTCGTGCTAATGGTCCAGCGTTCTCTCTCTAATAGTGAGGTCCCCATAAAACTCCATCGCAAACTCTAATGCAAAAGCTGGTAATGGTCCTGAGCCTAAAAACCATGCTGTGTTTTGTATAGCACCGACAGAAGCTTTCAATAAATTCCATTTTAAATTGTTAATAATGGCCTTTGATAAATTAAAATAACCTTGCGGCTCACTTTCTTGAAGAAGCGATTTAAGGCTTCCTAAGGTTAGTGACATTTTATTTTTGACAAATCTTTGGTCAAAGCGATTTAGTATTTCACTCTTTACCTGAGGTGCGAGCTCTTCTAAATGATCCTCTAGAACTTTTCGTGTGACTTGGATTCCTTCTTGAATGGATTGCTCTTGATTTCGGGTTTTTGTTATTGATTCTAATTCTTTTGAAAAGGGATTAAATGACACTCCCTCAGATTGAATCACTCGGCCATTATTGGTAGGATCTTCCCATTGATTTTGGAGCTCACTCCAACCATGTTGAGTCGAGAGATAAAAGCTATTGCTGTTACTTTTATTTTCGGATTTTACAAAATCTTGCAGCTTGCTGAGCGTTATGGGGCTTGCGGCTTGAATAGCATCATGAAACTTCATTTTAAAATTCCTCACTCCTTCCATTCCAAAATTTCTAAAAAGTGCTAATTCGATAAGATGTATCCCCTGAGTAAAATGTCCTCTATCCTCATCAGAAATCGATTCTGAAGGTGGAGTAAGTTTTATTTTTTCTTGAGTGCCAATGACAAAATAACCAAGTTTTTCTTCTGGTTGCAGATCAAGCTGAGATAAAAAGGAAATTTCGTCTGATTTTTTAGATGATTCTGTTACCTGAGCTAGAGGCAGGGATGATAAAAGACTCGCAAGAAGAGTTTTTTGGGGTGTCTCCGCTGAATCATCCCTCGCAATGGAGGAGGAAAGCTTTAGAAGTTCCGCTCGTAATTGAGGGCTGTTTTTTAATTTAACCTCATACTCCTCTGCCATTCGACTGTAGATAGCTTCAGCAGATTTTGCTGCAGAGAGAAGTTGTTGAAGACCGAGAGCATTGAGGTTAAGTGCGGTCTGATCTTCAAGCTTTGCTAACTTTAATGATACATCACATTCTGTGATAGCAGCTCGTAACCCCAGCATTTCTTTCTCTAGATTAACGACGATTTCCTTAACAACCGATGTCGCTGTCTCGGGAGAGAGTGTCTCTGCAAGCTTCAGTTCTGCTTGATGCTTAGCAAGAGCATCTTTGAATCGGGTACCCCATACAGAAATAGAAAATCGATTTTCTTGAGACCATGAAGCCGTAAGATTGACCCTGTTATCCACTTCTTTTAATGACCCCCGAGCCTGTTCAATATAACTATCTGCATCCTCATTAAGGAGACTCATACACAGAGCATCTGCAATTGCAGAAATTTCTAGAGAAGCTTGAAGATCTGCTTTTTCAGTACTCTCAATTTCTGTATGAGATTTAGAAAAAAGAGATTCTTTGATAGCAAAAACTTTTTCAATAGAGGCGCGTATTTCTTCGCTCTTCTCTTGTTGGAGAGTTGAATCCTCATAGGCAACAGGATCATTTTCTATTTGTTGAGAGCGTTGATCAAGGAAGGTTAGAAAAGCTTCTTTTTGATAAGGCAAAAGATTTTTAGTGAGTTGCACTGTGGTGACACATCTTTTACTAGCTGCCACTTTTTTAATTTCCCTTATTTCTGTTTCTGACTGATTTCCCCAATCAGCATTGACGGCAGCTGCATAACCTCTTCTTAAAGCATGGGATTGTTTGGAATGTAATAATGATTGAGAAGAAGTTAATTGTGCATTTTTTTCTTCTTCAATTTCGGTAATCCTTTTGCAGTAGCTTCCAACAATCTCCTTTACCCTATTATCAGAAAAAGCCCTATTTAAAACGAGCTGAGGAGTAAGATTGCTTCTACTCTCGATTGGAAACTTACTCCTACGCTCATGCTCGTCTAAAGCTGGAGTTGATGATGTCTTACTCATTAATGTAGAGCCAAACTGAACATGTTGATCAGAAGACTCTGAACCTCTGGAGATATCCTGATTTGTGTCGCTCGTTGCAGCAATATTGTGACCTGTTACAAAAGGAGTGCTCATATTTACAAAAAAAGTATTTTCAACTTATTCATGATCACTCAAAATGTCGAGAAATTATGAACCAAAAACCATTTTCCATTACCAAAGCCTATGCTGCTTTAAGTGCCAAAACACCTCTTGTTCCGTATTCATTAGAACGGCGCTCTCTCGAACCTCATGATGTGGCCATTAGTATCGATTATTGCGGTGTTTGTCATTCCGATATTCATCAGGCTCGCAATGAGTGGAGCGGTAGTACTTATCCCATTGTTCCAGGTCATGAAATTGTAGGACATGTCAAGGGAGTGGGAACTCATGTTACAAAATTTCAGCTAGGGGATGTGGTAGGAGTTGGTGTCATGGTCGACTCTTGTAGGAGCTGTGGTTCTTGCAAAGAGGGATTGGAACAATTTTGTGAACAAGGATTCTCCTCCACTTACAATGGAACCGAGCAAGATAAAAAAACCCCGACCTATGGTGGATATTCTGAGCACATCGTCGTCCAGGAAGATTTTGTCTTACGCCTTCCAAAACATTTACCTCTTGCTGCTCTAGCACCTTTACTTTGCGCTGGAATTACAACCTATTCTCCGCTGCGTCATTGGAATGTGAGAGCTGGTCAAAAAGTAGCTGTTATTGGAATTGGAGGATTAGGACACATGGCCATTAAATTTGCTCACGCCTTGGGTGCCAAGACCTTTGCCATTACTACCTCCCCTGATAAAAAAATTGATGCACTTCAATTGGGTGCAGAAGATATTGTTGTTTCTACCGATGAGGAATCGATGAAGAAACATCTGGAGAGTTTTGATTTTATTTTAAATACCATCTCAGCACCCTATAACATCAGTCACTACTTAAACTTACTTAAACGTGATGGGAAGATGGCTATTGTAGGAGCTCCAAGCAAACCGATAGAATTCATGTTGTTTGATTTGATCCGAGGACGCAAAACAGTTGCGGGTTCACTCATAGGCGGAATCAAAGAAACTCAGGAGATGCTCGATTTTTGTGGAGAGCATAACATCACAGCTGATATTGAACTTATCTCGATAGAAGAGATTAATAACGCTTTTGAGCGCATGATTCGAAGTGATGTGCATTACCGCTTTGTCATTGATATGGCGACCCTTCAGAACACCTAGCCTGCATATTTCATACTGATCGTGACGAGGAGGCCGCGAAGGCAGATGGGACAAGGCGAGCGATGAAGTCTGACGACGGCAGTGTGTATACACACTGCCCGAGGAAGACTTCGAGATCAACGCAGCATCCATCTAACTTCCCGGCTTCCGCAGGTGATCGGTATCAAACATCTGGGCTCATTATTTTTCTAAAAATGGCAGTAAGACAGATTATTGAGAGGTCTCCTTGGCGATGCACGCTAGTAAAATTTTCAGGAGATGCGCCTTTTTTAAAAAATAGGCGTTACTCGTAGGGACTTATTCTCTATTTTTCTTCAATGACCTCTTCGAAAGAAAAAAAAACTCCTACAATCAACAGCAAGAGTCACGAGAGAGAACCTGGGAATAAGCGCATTTATCTTCCAGGAAAAAAATATCCTTTTTTGTGCGTACCATTGCGAGAGGTCTCTTTAAGTGCAACTAAGAATGTTGATGGGAAATTAGAAGAAAATGAACCCGTACAACTCTACGATTCTAGTGGACCTTGGGGAGATCCTGATTTTAAGGGAGAAGTAACAGAGGGTCTTCCTCCATTACGCGCTGAATGGATTGAAGATCGAAATGATGTAGAACCTTATGAGGGGCGATTTTTACAGCCGATTGATAATGGCTACTTGAGCATAAAACAGGAGGAACATGCTAGTCAGTTAGAGACTCATCGTTTTAGTGCATTTCCAGGACTCAAAAAAGAGAAGAGTCAACCTCGGCGTGCCTCTCAAGGGCATCCGGTGACACAACTATGGTATGCACGCCAGGGAATCATCACCCCTGAAATGGAATTCATAGCGATTCGTGAAAATCAAGGGCTAGAGCACCTAGAGAGAAACCAAGCTGGTGCACGTAATCGACTAGAACATCGTCACCCAGGATCGCAGGAGGATGCGACTTCTGAGTATACTCCTTCTGTTTTTAAACGCTTTCCGCAGCGTATTCCTAAGTTTATCACACCTGAGTTTGTTCGAGAGGAGGTTGCTTCTGGACGTGCCATTATTCCAGCAAATATCAATCATCCAGAGCTGGAGCCAATGATTATTGGAAGAAATTTTTTGGTTAAAATTAATGCTAATATTGGCAATAGTGCTGTCGCCTCTAGCATTGAGGAGGAAGTGGAGAAGATGCGATGGGCAACTCTTTGGGGAGCTGATACGGTCATGGATCTCTCTACCGGGAAAAATATCCATGCGACTCGCGAATGGATTATACGCAACTCTCCTGTTCCTATTGGCACGGTCCCTATTTATCAAGCTCTCGAAAAGGTCTCTGGAAGAGCCGAAGAGCTTACTTGGGAAATTTTTCGTGATACTCTTATTGAGCAAGCAGAGCAGGGAGTCGATTATTTCACGATTCATGCTGGGGTATTACTTCGTTTTATTCCCATGACGGCACAACGCATGACCGGTATTGTAAGTCGAGGTGGATCGATCATGGCCAAATGGTGTTTATCACATCACTGTGAAAATTTTCTCTATACGCATTGGGATGATATTTGTGACATCATGGCGACATATGATGTTAGTTTTTCTATTGGAGATGGGCTACGTCCTGGTTCCATTGCCGATGCCAATGATGAAGCACAATTTGGAGAGCTTGAAGTTCAAGGCGAGCTTACCAAAAGAGCCTGGGCCAAGGGAGTCCAAGTCATGAATGAAGGACCAGGGCATATACCAATGCATATGATCGAGGAGAATATGGTCAAGCAACTTGAGTGGTGCCATGAAGCTCCATTTTATACACTGGGGCCCTTAACCACAGACATTGCTCCAGGTTATGATCATATTACAAGCGGCATTGGAGCAGCTATGATTGGTTGGTATGGTTGTGCGATGCTTTGTTATGTTACCCCGAAAGAGCACCTTGGTTTGCCTAACAAAGAGGATGTGAAGCAGGGGGTGATTACTTATAAAATAGCCGCCCATGCTGCGGATCTAGCCAAAGGACACCCAGGAGCTCAATACCGCGATAATGCACTTTCTAAAGCGCGCTTTGAATTTCGTTGGAAGGACCAATTCAATCTCGGGCTTGATCCGATCACAGCGCGCGAATTTCACGATGAGACATTGCCTCAAGAAGGTGCCAAGACGGCGCATTTCTGTTCGATGTGTGGCCCTCATTTTTGCTCGATGAAAATTACCGAAGATGTTCGCAGGTATGCTGCTCAACAAGAGCTTTCTTTAGACGAAGCCGTAAAAAAAGGGATGAAAGAAAAAGCAAAAGAGTTTGTAGAAGCAGGGAGTCACATTCATTCCTAGGAGAGACACCAAAGGATCTATGAGTGTGAATGGACTTCCTCCTAAAAACCTGGTTAGTGATCAAAGAAGCAGATGCGAAGTGCAGGATCGTTGCTTGGAAACAGACTCTTCTGCTTCGTACAAAGAGCTCCTAAACCATTCAAAATCTTATCTAGCCCAGATATTTCATACTAATCGTGACGAGGAGGCTGCAAAGGCTGATGGGGAACCACCGGAGGTCGGAAGACCGCGAGGGGACTGCCAGAGACTTCCTTTAGGCAGCCCTGAAAGGGCGAGACGAGCGGGAGCGAGCGAGTCAACGCAGAAACATATTTTGATGCAGGGCTGTATGAGTCCCTACTGCCCGAGGATGACTTCGAGCTCAACGCAGCATCCAGCTGGCTTATCGACCTCCGCAGGTGATTGGTATGAAATATCCGGG
>WBXG01000039.1 GCA_008932965.1 Verrucomicrobiota bacterium | reverse complement strand
CGGTCCCTACATCGAGGATCCGTTCTTTGTTTTTATAGGTGAGAGCTCGTTCTACCAGCTGCTCCGTTTCTGGCCGTGGAATCAATGCACGGGGATCACTTAAAAAGATTCTTCCAAAAAAATCGACTGTGCCCAACAAATGCTGCAGTGGAATTCCTTTGCTTCGTTTTCGTAAATACTCGCGCAAAGGAACAAGCTCTTTTTCATGCAAGAGACGATCAAACTGCAAATAGAGCTCTAATCTAGGAATACCAAGAACATGGGCAAGAAGATGCTCTACATTGAGTCGTGATTGGTCTACTTGATTCTTTTTTAAAAAATCAGCACCTCCTTGTAAGACCTCTAAAAGAGTAACTGATGTTGGAGTAGTCATTCCGAAGTAGGTAAATTAGCACAGGGAGCATCTCATCTAATTGGACCACTTTTTTTCCTTTATTTTTGAGCAGATCCGTTTGCAGACTCTTCAAGCCGCCGCTCTAAATCAGCAGCCTCCAAAGCTCCAATGAGCCCTTCTAAATCTCCCTCCATGATACGATCTAAATTATAAAGAGTAAGTCCAATACGATGGTCAGTAAGCCGATTTTGAGGGAAATTATAAGTTCTTATTTTTTCTTCGCGACCGCCAGTACCAATTTGCTGACGACGATGTTCGGAGTATTTTTCTTCTTCTTCTTTTCTTTTTTCTTCTAACAAACGTGCTCGTAAAATTTGAAGAGCTTTTTCTTTATTCTTTTGCTGACTACGGCCATCTTGGCACCGAACGATTTTTCCGGTAGGAAGATGCAAAATTTGAACAGCAGAATCGGTTGTATTAACCCCTTGTCCACCTGGTCCACCAGACCGACACACCTCAATACGAAGATCCTGTGGGCGCAAGACAATATCAACCTCATCAGCTTCCGGCAAAACAGCCACTGTTGCTGTAGAGGTGTGAATCCGGCCTTGTGTTTCTGTAGCTGGAACACGTTGCACACGATGCACCCCACTTTCATAACGAAGTTTACGAAAAACTTGTTCTCCGCTCACTTGAAAAATAACTTCTTTAAAGCCTCCGATTTCCCCGGAACTTCCTTCAATAAGCTCACATTTTAAACCAGTATTTTCAGCATAACGCGTATACATGCGGTAAAGATCACCAGCAAAGAGTCCAGCCTCTGATCCTCCAGTACCAGCACGAATTTCCACAATAGCATCGCGGTCATCGTCTGCCTGAGGAGGTAAAAATCTAATATGCAATGCTTGTTCTAAAAGAGGAATTTTTTGTTGTAGTTCTTGAAGCTCTCCAGCTGCCATTTCAGCAAGCTCGGGATCATTTCCTTTCACAAGAAGCTCACTCTCTTGGTGATCACGACGCGCTTTTTCAAGCTGATTGGCCGTCTCTAATAGCTCTTTGAGACGAGCATGCTCTTGTAATAAAGTACGTGCTTGTTTGGCATCTTGAAAAAGATCAGGGGAGCTAATTTTACGTTCCAATTCTGAAAAATGCTCACGGCGCTGAGTCAAAAGGTGCGTGAAATCGACAGGCATGGAAATAACTTGTGGCAGGTAACGTATAACTATTGAACGGGAGAAGAGATTTTTTAAAAAAGACAACAGCTCCAAATTAAGAAACCACCTCACACAAGCCAGGAACCGATGAGATCAGAAAGCTTGTGAGACTCAACCTCAAAACAACATTGAGAAGTTTATCTTTTTTTTCCAACCACTGCTGTATGGGCTGCCCGAGGTATTGTAGCACGGGTCGCTTTAACACTACCGTAGCGTCTTGCAAATTTTTCAACACGACCTGCTGTATCAATAAACTTCTGCTCTCCGGTAAAGAAGGGGTGACACGCAGCACAGATACCAATTTTAAGTTGCTCCCGAGTGGAGCGTGTTTGATAAACAGCGCCACAGGCACAGATAATTGTTGTTTCGTTATATTCGGGATGTTTGCCAGATTTCATGGAGGCGAGGATGCTGACATGAGCTCTATTTATTATCAAGTAGAAAATAAGAGTAAAAATGAGCTCACTTTTCCTAACAAAAGCAAGTACACTACGAAGCGATGAATCGCATACTCGGAATTGATTTAGGTACTGTCAGAATTGGATTAGCAATGAGTGATGAACTTGGGTGGATGGCACATCCATGGCAAACCCTCGCCCGCTCTCCTCAAAGCATCACAGAAATCACACGTCTTGCATTGGAAAAAAAGGTGACCACCATTGTAGTGGGTCTTCCACGCAATATGAATGGAACATATGGCCCTGCATCAGAACAATGCAGCAACTTTGCTCAAGAACTTCAAAAAAAAACTGAGGCCAAGGTCATTCTCTGGGATGAGCGACTTACCACTGCTGCTGCTGCTCGCAGCCTCCATGAGGCAGGTCGATCTAGTAAACAGCAGCGTTCCATCATTGATCAAGTTGCTGCTCAACAAATCTTGCAAGATTGGATGGATTCACAAAAAAGCAATACTTGAGGAATGCTTTTCTTAACACGGATATTTCATACTGATCGTGACGAGGAAGCCGCGAGGGCTGATGGGGCACCACCAGCGTTCGGTAGACCGCGGGGGAGACAGCCCTTAGCACAACTTAGCAGTCCTGAAAGGGCGAGACGAGTGGGAGCTAGCGAGTCAACGCAAGCAAGCATTTTGATGCAGGGCTGCATGAGTCCCTACCGCTCCAATCACAAGGTAAGACCGACGCAGTAACTATAGAGCTTTCCACAAGCCGTAATAAATTTAGTGTGAAGTATCTGGACTGCTCCTCCTTGCTTACTCTTACTTTTTATGAATCTCAAACTCACGATTGCCTATGATGGATCCTGTTTTTCAGGTTGGCAGAGTCAATCCCACAAAAAAACGGTTCAAGATATTATTGAATCTGCATTTGCTGATATCGCTGGTCATCGCATTATTGTGCATGGAGCCAGTCGTACCGATGCTGGGGTACATGCTCTAGCACAAGTGGCGCACGTCACTCTAGGAGAAGTCTCTCCAAAAATGAGCTCTCCAGAACGATGGCAGTCTGCCTTAAATGCCTCACTTCCACCGCAGGTGCGCATTCTTCGAGCACAGCGCGTTTCAAAAACATTTCATGCACGTTTTTGTGCTCAAAGTAAAATCTACCGCTATCTTCTCTGGCATGATCACACCTTACCTCCCCTACTCTACCAACGAGCCTGGCACATCCATGGTCCTCTCAATTTTTCTTTGATGAAAGAGATGGCTAGTATTATTAGCGGAATACATGACTTTCGAGGATTCACAGCAAGATCCGGAGCTGCACAAAAAAACACCATCCGTGACCTCTATTCTGTTAAGGTCGCTCAACGGGGAAAAGAGATCAGTTTGATTTTTCATGGAAACGGATTTCTCTACCACATGGTCCGCATGCTTGCAGGAGCCATCGTCCACGTAGCTCGTGAGAAAACCGATCCGAAGGATTTTTTGCTGCGTCTTCATGGAGCTCAAGCTCCGATCGCACCACATACAGCACCTGCAGCAGGTCTTTATTTGGTCCGTATTTTTTATAAAAAAATAAATGGTTTAGGAGTTGAGATGTGAATGAGTTTAGGGGAAAATCGCAAAATTCTAATCTCTTTAATGGGCACCTCTTATATATTTCATCAGCGCTTATCCTCTTTGCTTTTTTTAATAAGCTTGTTAGGAGGATTCTGTTGGTGTGGACATGCTGCTCTAAGCGAACAACAAAAGCAGGCCCTCTTTCTAGAATCTAAAAAAACACCGCATCCGTCCCACCATTCTTCGGTACATAGAAGACAATCCTCTTCGACCTCCCATAAAAAACATCACTCCTCGTCAACGAGCAGCACAAAAAGCTCCTCAGGTCTTCACAAAACATCCACAGCAGCGCATGCTTCCCACTCCCAAACCTCTTCGGTAGCTGCCATTGCACCAAGTAATGACACCTCCCACGATATCATTATTCCTATTAATGATTCGAAACCCATTGTTATTGAAAAATCAGGAAAAATCCCAGATCAAGGATTAGAGCCTCCTCCAGAATCAATGCATTCCAAATCACACGGCCTCGACTGGCTTTTTGGAAATCATCATGATTCTAATTCCTATCACTATCTTTCTTATTCAGTACAAAGAGCTATAGAACGGGCTCATGTACGGCGTGCAAGATGGAAATATATCATTGTTCACAACAGTGGCACCCGCTCAGGAAATGCACGCATTTTTGACATTTACCACCGTCGTGTCAGAAAAATGGTGAATGGTCTCGCGTATCATTTTGTCATTGGGAATGGTCACGACTCAGGTGATGGCGAAGTCGAGATAGGACATCGCTGGACGGCTCAGCTTAATGGAGGACATGTTGCTAGTGATTACCTCAATGATATCTCACTTGGGATCTGTTTGGTAGGTGATTACAATCGTGATATACCAACCAAAAAACAAATTGCAGTACTTCAAGAATTGATCACTTGCTTGCGAGTCCGTGTTGGCAAATCGCAAGGACATCCAGCACTCGTCTACGCCCACAAAGAAATTAATCCAAGACCAACCGACTGTCCGGGAAAACGCTTTCCTTATCGCTGGCTTCATCAATCATTTGGGGCAATTCCATAATCCAGTTTTGATAGAAACAGGTCCTTACTTCATGGAGAAAATCATCATTTGTAATTTTTCTTTAACGACCCCTTTAGCCAAGATACCAAATGGCAAAAGAGCGTTTTTGGAATCATAGGAATGATAAGCAAAAATAATTTTGCGCTCTCCTTTTTCTATCCATCCTACAAACCAGGTTCCATGAGGGACTAGAAAGGTATCATGGGGTCCTGTGCAGCATTTACCATAAAGTTTCCATCCATTGGGAAACCTATCCATGTAGAGGTTATTGCGAGTTATTTCCTGTGCTCTTGGGCTTGCAGGAAGTTGAGATGCTAAAAGCTTTTGTAAGAACACAACTTGTTCTTCGGTGGATATTTTAAGGTTGTTTTTGAAGTACAAAAATATCGACTCTCTTTGATTATTAGAAAATTTCAGGCTCTCGCTCTCACCATATTGAAAGGAAGCAAGGTATTTTTGGAGTTTTTCAATACCAAGTTGCTGAAGAATCCAATCAGAATACCAGACAGAACCATAGGTGCAATTGCCATGCTCGTGCCTCAACCATGTCCTAGGATTGTAGGAGTTTCGAAAAATAGAGGTCATCCAACTAGAAGAGGCCTCATTATTCTTGTCACAATCGATTTGAGGATCTGTTTCATCAATGAGAATCCCTTCATTAAACCCAATAACACTGAGGGCAATCTTGAGGGTGGAATAGTCTACAAAGGCTCTTGTGACGTCTCCTTGCTTCTGAAGAATCGTATTATTTTCCTGAACTAAAAAAGAAACCTCATCAGCTACAAGCAAGTTAAGGTGCACAAGCAAATAGAAAAAAAAGAGTAAACCTAAATAGATTTTAGGTTTTATCATTGTATCAGTATCATATTGTCAGAAGCTATTAACTCATCGTATTTCTATTAGAGCTCACCCACATTCGAATTTGTATAACACCCAATCATTCTCCTCACTTATTTCAATCACTACTAGTTACAAGTAATGGTGAACTTATTTTGAAGCTGCACTTTGTTACCTGGTGCCATAAGGTGCGTCAAGATCAGATGTTCTTCCGGAAACTGAGGCCTTTAACATTAAAAACTCTATGAGACTACTCCTCGTTGATGGTCACTATTACCTTTACCGTTCTTTTTTTGCAATTCGCGGTTTAAAGAACTCTCGCGGAGAACCTACTAATGCGATTTATGGGTTCATCAAAGCACTGCGCAAAATGCTTATTGATATCAAGCCTGACTTGGCTGCTGTAATTTGGGATGCGGGACTCCCAGAACGAAGAACAACACTTCAACCATCCTACAAAGAGCACCGCGAAGAGATGCCAGAAGAATTGCAAGTGCAGCAAGAGCCCCTTAAAAAACTCATTACTTCCCTAGGAGTAAAAAGTGTTTCAGCTCCTCAAACCGAAGCCGATGACCTGATTGCTTCCTACATCATAGCGGCTCAAGCAGGAGGAGTTGAATCGATCGTAGCTACCAATGACAAAGATATCATGCAGTTGGTGAATGATGAGGTAAGAATTTATTCTGTTTCAAGAGCAGACATTGAAGAAGAGGGTTCCAAACCACGCACTCATGCCTTGCTTGGACCAGCTGAAGTAGAGGAAAAATGGGGGGTGAAACCTTCACAAATTGTCGATCTCTTGGCACTCACAGGAGATACAGCAGATAATATTCCTGGAATTCCAGGGGTTGGTAAAAAAACAGCAGCTAAATGGATTCAGCAATTTGGATCACTTGAGGCATTACTAACGGCTCCTCATTTGGACCCGAAAATTCATGCAAAAATAGAATCTTCTCATGCTCAGTTACTCCAAAATCGTGAAATGATTCAATTGCATCTCGATCTTCCATTGCCTATTCCGATCGAGTCCTTCGAGATCCAGCCCAACTATCCAACATTGATCCAGGAACTTCACTATTTAGAATTTCGCACTTTGGCCAAAGACATGGAGCAGGAAGCACAGCGGTGGGGAATTGCTTTTGAAGAAGATAAAATAGATTCTGTTGCTACACAACAAGAGGTGCTAGAATCCACGGTTCATGAAACGACGTATTGTCCGTGAAATTGGTCGCAGTCAGCGGCTCTCCATTCTCGAACTTCTCAAACGCTCTGCGGAAGGAATGTCTGTGCGTGATCTTGCCACCCAACTTTCGATGAGTTACATGGGTATCAAGGCACATTGCCTCTCGATGCATCGCCAGGGCTACTTAGAAACCTGGCGTCAACCAGCAGGACGCGGTCGCCCCTTAATGTATTATCGACTCACCCAAAAGGCTTATGAGCTCTTTTCTGAAGAGAACAATGATCTTTCACTCTCTCTTTTACAAGTGGCACGAACACTTTTTGGACCTACTGCTCCTCAAAAAATGTTGATGCTCCATTTTCGTGCTATGGCGGAAAAATACAAAAAATCGATTCAAGGAGTAACCAGTCAAGAACGTGCACGTGCATTTGCTCAAGTGCGCGACCGTGAAGGGCATCTTGCTTTTTTTGAAAATGAAATACCGTGGAAAATTGTCGAGAGTCACAACCCACTACATTCAATTACAAGCTTCTATCCCGAAGTAGAATCCCTTGAATGCAACATGATGAGTGAGGTGATTGGTACGCCCGTTCATCGTGACGTACATCAGGTCTCAGGAATCTATCGAGCCATCATTCAACCTAAAAAATAATCATCTCATGAACACAATCCTAGTCACTGGAGGAGCCGGCTATATTGGAAGCATCTGTGTCGAAGAACTTCTCAATGCTGGTTATCAGGTAGCGGTTTTTGATAATTTAAGCGAGGGACATCGTGCTGCGGTAGATCCCCGAGCAACATTTTTTTATGGAGAGCTGGCTGATCGCCTGGCCCTAGAACAAGCACTGGAGGATTCTAAAGCAACAGCTGTGATGCATTTTGCAGCTCATGCTCTTGTCGGAGAATCGATGGTGAATCCTTCAAAATATTTTTATAACAATGTTTCGTGCGGATTAAATCTCTTAGATGCCATGGTAACAAAAGGGGTGAAACGATTTGTTTTTTCTTCTACCTGCGCCACCTTTGGAGTTCCAGGAAGCATGCCTATTAACGAGTTGATGCCGCAGCATCCGATTAATCCTTACGGAGCATCAAAATTGATGTTTGAACAAATATTAGACTGGTATGGGAAAATCCATGAAATCACTTTTGTCGCACTTCGTTATTTTAATGCTGCTGGAGCTACAGAATGCTTTGGAGAAGATCATCGCATTGAAACCCATCTGATCCCCAATGTACTTCAAGTGGCCTTGGGACAAAAAAAAGAAGTGGAAATTTATGGGACTGATTATCCTACTGCTGACGGTAGCTGCATTCGAGACTACATTCATGTTCTTGATCTTGCTCAAGCGCACTTACTCGCTCTCCAATCCAAGGAGAGTGCCTTTTATAACCTTGGTACTGGAGGTGGAACCTCGGTTAAAGAAGTGATTGAATGCTGCCGTCGTGTCACAGGACTTCCTATTTCCATCTTAGAAAAACCACGTCGTGCCGGTGATCCACCAATACTTATTGGTTCCTCCGAAAAAATAAAAAAAGACCTCGGTTGGAATCCTCAATACCAGTCGATTGAAAAAATTATCCAAAGCGCATGGAAGTGGCATCAACGTCATCCACTAGGATACAACGACGATAATGAATAACTGGCAAAAAAGAGATTGAGGAGTCATAAGAATTATGGAGCTCATTGAAACTCATGCTCATCTTGATGATCCTCGTTTTTTAGGTGATCTTGATGCCGTTATTACGCGTGCTCATGATGCAGGAATAAAACGTATTATCACCATTGGTACGGGAATTCAGAGCAGTCATGCTGCACTCACTCTTGCAGATCGCTATCCCAGTGTTTATGCAGCTGTAGGAATCCATCCTTCTAATGTGTCTGAGGAAAAAGAGGATTGGAAATCACAACTAAGACTTCTTGCTTTGCATCCTAAAGTCGTTGCATTAGGCGAAATTGGTTTAGATTACTATCATCCTCCCTCAGATCGCTCTCCCCTTAATTTAGAAAAATGGAGAGAGCATCAGAGACATTTTTTCCAACAACAGCTCGATCTGGCGCTGGAGCTAGGTCTCAATGTCATCATTCATCAGCGCGATCTTTCTATGGATCAAAAAAAGAAGCTTCCACTAGATTCTCTTCTTTACCGTTGCAACGCTTGGGAGGAAGCATTAAAAATTCTCAGCTCTTATGCAAACAAAGTACATGCCGTGTTTCATTGTTTTGGGGGAGGACCCGAAGAGGCTCATGAGGTCATAGCTCAAGGACATCTCATCTCTTTTACTGGAATCATCACTTTTAAAAATGCACCCCTCGTACAGGAAACAGCACGACGCGTTGATCAAAATCACTACATGCTTGAAACTGATGCTCCTTACCTAGCTCCTGTTCCCCATCGTGGCACACGAGCAGAGCCTGCTCATGTGCGCCTTATCGCAGAAAAAATAGCAGAATTACGAGGTATTTCACTAGAGGAAGTCGCCACAACAACAACGGCAGCAGCAGAGCGATTCTTTCGATTCTCAGTATGACTTTTTTAAAAGAATTTTCCTTACGAAAAAATCGTCTCCTTTGGGGGTCTATTTTTTTATTGAGCCTTATCACCGTAAGTATCGCTTGCAACTTTGTTTTCCAAGCAAGCATGAGAATTTCTTTTTCAAAATGGATTCTCGTAGGGCACTACCGAAATGTTTTTTGGCATGGCTGGTTAGAGACCTTCTTTATTTCGGTGACGGCACTCCTACTGAGCTGTTTTCTTGGTGCGCTAATTGTAACAGCACGAAGATCCTCACTAAAATCATTACGCCTCCTAACACTACTCATTATTGAAGTAATACGAGGCACCCCACTACTCACTCAGATTTTATTTTTTTTCTATGTGGTTGCTCATGGCATTGGCTTACAAAGCCGCTTAGCAACCGGAATTTTGATCCTTTCTTTTTTTAGTAGTGTCTATATTGCTGAGCTTATTCGTGGTAGCATCGAAGTCATCCCCAAGCCCCAGTGGGAATCAGCTAAGGCCATCGGTCTAACAACATTTCAAACATATCGTTATGTTATCCTTCCACAAGCCTTGCGTCCTCTACTTCCCTCATTAGCAGGACAGTTAGCTTCTCTGATTAAAGATTCTTCGTTGCTTTCTATTATTGGGATTTCTGAATTAACACTAGCCGCACAACAAGTGAACGCAGCGACTTACTGCACCTTAGAAAGTTTTTTCCCGTTGGCATTGGGCTATTTAATATTAACGCTCCCCATCTCACTGGCTAGTCGGCTTCTAGAGAAAAAATTAATCCTTTGAATATTACCATTGCCCATCTTCACAAAAGTTTTTTAGTTCATCATAGACTCAAAAATCTATTTGATGATTTATCGTTCTCCATCACTTTCCAACATGTCTTAGCATTATTGGGACCAAGTGGTGGGGGTAAAACAACTTTATTACGAATTTTGGCTGGATTGGAAATTCCAGAAAGTGGTTCTCTAACTGTTGATGGAAAGAACGTACGTTTTGATACAAAGTCTTTGTACCACTACCGACAAAAACTAGGTGTTGTCTTTCAACAACAAAATCTTTTTCCCCACTTAACAGCCCTTGAAAATGTGATGCTACCGCTTACGGTCGTACAACGATTAGAACATGCTGTGGCCAAAAAAAAAGCTGAGGAGATATTAGATCAGCTCCAACTCTCAGCACATCAGCATCAAAAGCCACACCAACTTTCCGGAGGTCAAGGACAGCGTGTTGCCATTGCAAGAGCTTTAATCACACGTCCCCAGTTTTTACTTTTTGATGAACCAACTTCTTCTCTCGATCCTGAAATGAAATCGGAAGTTTTGGAACTTATCGCACAGTTACGCTCCTTTCAAATCCCCCTTGTTTTGGTGACCCATGAAATGGAATTTGCCAAAAAATGTGCTGACCAAGTGATCTATTTTTCAAATGGAAAGATAATTGATCAGGGAGCAACAAAGCATTTTTTTTCTCATCCTAAAACTGAAGAACTCAAGCGATTTTTAGAATTAACAAGAGGAGTTGATCATTTGTAACCCTAATATTTCTTACTGATCGTGACGAGGAGGTCGCGAAGGCTGATGGGGTAAGGCGAGCAATGAAGTCTGACGACGGCTGTATGTTTCATACTGCCCGAGGAGCAATTCGAGGCTGACGCCGTATCCATCAGGTGTTTGCAAGCCGCAGCAGAATCAACATGAAATATTCGGGTTATGAACCTCCTGAGTTGATAAAAAGAGTAGCAGATGGTAGATTAGTCGATTCATGACGACCTCTCCGACTTTACTTTCCCAGGCAGCTCATTTTTTCTTAGATCCTAATCATGGTGCACCTACAGGGAGCATCCTTGATGTTGTTGTGCGCGGAGGATGGGTGATGCTTCCCCTTCTTTTTCTTTCGATGATCACACTTGCCTTGATTTTAGTTTATCTTGTGACGCTACGTGGAGGAAGCGTTGTCTCTTTGAAGTATATGAGGATGGCGGAAACGCTTCTTAGAAAAGGAGATCTTTTAGGCTTTCTCTCCGCATCAAACCATCATACTGAAAGTGTTGCCCTCATCATGAATCGGACTATCGATTTTATAACCCGCAATCCCCAAGCGACTCTCGCACAAGCCCGTGAAATCGCACAAACCGAAGGAACTAGGGAAGCCAATAATTTTTTACAAAAAATTCTGTGGCTTTCAGATATTGCTACAATTTCCCCAATGCTTGGGTTGCTAGGAACTGTCTTTGGGATGATCCGTTCTTTTAATGTGATGGCCAATGACGTAGCAGCTTCTCGTCCTATGCTTTTAGCGGGAGGTGTTGGCCAAGCACTTATTGCAACAGCAGCGGGGCTTGTTATAGGAATTTTAGCAATGGCTGCCTATGCTTTTTTTAGAAGTCGTGTGCATTGTATGATTGCTGATATGGAGTCAGCAACAACACAACTTCTTACCTTACTTCCTAAAACAGAAGAAAAGAAATGCACTCAAGAATAGGGTCACAAGCCCTTATAGAGAATAAATCAACCTTGTAACTCAATTTCGCAGTTGAAATAAAATAGTTTGTGTCACGATTTTTCTGGAAAATGATTTTTTAAAGCTACAGCGCACCTCGATGGCACCTTGATAGTGCACCTGGTTTTAGAAAAGCTTTTTTGTGGGAAAACATCATCTGCAAAATCGCTATTCTCAACTCAGGAATTTTATATCAACCTCCCTTTTTCCATTTCCTGTGAATTTTCGTTCCCACACTACTGCTGAGCCAAAAGGTTTTCTCATCGCCCCGATGGTAGACATCTTGCTCGTGCTCCTTGGATTTTTCATGCTTACATGGACATTTTCACGTTATGAAACAGAACTCGATGTTCAAGTGCCAACGGCTCATGAAGGAAAAGAGGTAAGGCGCTCCCCAGGTGAGGTGATCATTAACGTTAAAGCTGATGGCTCGATTATTATGAATCGACATACTTTTTCTCCAGAAGAATTGACCACCACACTCACACACATTGCCACTCTTTATCCCGACCAGGCGATCATTCTACGGGGTGATACAACAGCCCCCTATAACTATATTATTCAAGTTCTCGACATATGCCGCAGTGCCAATATTTGGAATGTTGCTTTTGCAACCTCTCAAGCTAGCGCTCCTCCTACTCTTCCTGTTCAGAGTCCAGAATAATAATGCATTCTTGAATGATACTGTTTTTTTTCATTTTCGCGCTCACTACTCCAGTTCAGGAAATCCCTTCTGTTCCTGAAATACGTCGTGCTATCCCTATTTACCCAGAAAATACTTCGAAGCAAAAACCCAATAGCACTCTGGAAGTTGACATGTCACAAGATATTCGGCTCGCTCCAGTCAGATCTTCAGATGCTCAGCAATGGACCAACAATCAACTGGAGAAAGCCGATGAATTTTTTAATCACAAGGAATTTTCATTAGCTAGCGTGGAGTATGAAAAATTTATCCAGATGACTTCCCCTGGTCAGTTTCATCGTGATCAAGCACTTTTTAGACTGGGGGAGTGCCATCGTAAACTTGATCATGAAATCGCTGCAAAAGAAGAATACCAACAACTCCTTAAAGAGTTTCCTTCAGGAGTCTTTGCAGCAGGCGCTGCATACCGATTAGGAGAATATTATCAAAAACGAAAAGAGACCACTCAGGCTATCGCTGCTTATGAGCAATCGGTTTCACTAGGTAATGACCCTAAAATAAAAAATGCTGCTTACTATGAACTTGCCCTCTGTTATGACCAGGTTGAAAACGATAAAAAAGCTTTAGAGATTTTTAATCAAGTCGCTCATGAAGATGGCCCCAACCGCATTGCTGCTCAGATGGCCGTTGCTCAACATGAGGAAAAGTTGGGTAACGACGATAAGGCCTTAGAGCTTTATCAGTCTCTTGGAAAAGAAAATTCAGAACAACTCTCAGCGGAAGCCTTTGTTAAGGCTGGCATGATTGCTTATCGCTTACAAAAAAAAGAGAAAGCAGCTCAACTTTTTTCTTCAGCGGCCTCCCTCTCCAATGCGGGAGATTGGGGAAGCTCCGCATCACTAGCCTTGATGAAGATGGCTTATGAAAAGAAAGAGTATCCCATCGTACTCAAAAATAGCGATCAAGCTATTGCCAGTTCCAATATCGAAGTCCAAACCCAAGCTCTTTTTTTAACTGCACAAACCGAGCGACAATTAGGAGAATTTAAAAAAGCGCTTTCATGTTATGATCGATTGATCGCTCTCTCTCCTAATTCCGATGCAGCCATTGAGGCCTCTTTTATTCGATTTTTAGTCCTACACTCTCTCAAAGATCCTACTTTGCTTGCGCAGCTAGAAATATTTTTAAAAAATACCACCAATCCACATCAAAGAACACAAGCACAACTACTCAAAGCAGAAACTCTTTTTGAATTAGGAAATTATCAAGCAGCAGCAGAAGCATATGACTCCCTTCAAAAAGCAGATCTTTCCCCTGATCTCAAATCAGAGGCGCTTTATAAAGAGGCTTGGGCTTGGAGTCAGGCAGGCGACATAAAACAAGCACTCCCTCTTTTATCTCAATGGATGGGAGCGTTTCCTCAATCACCTCAGATTCCAGCAGCATTCATTCAACGTGCCATGTTAGAGCAAAAATGTGGTGATGGAAACGCTGCTATCGCAGATTACGAGACTCTGATTAAAAAATATCCAGAAGCTCCTGAACGTCAACTAGCCCTTCAGCAAAAAGCATTGCTACATGGTCAGCTTCAAAATAACCAGCAGATGGTGTCAACATTTCAGCAACTTTTACAAGAGTACCCTCAGACAACAGCTGCTGGACAAGCTAACTTCTGGATAGGATGGTCCTCTTTTGAATCCAAAGAGTACGTTGCTGCCATTCCTTTTTTAGAAAAAGCTCGGTCGCTCGATTCCAAGCAGTTTGGAGAGCGAGCAACATTGCGGTTGCTGCTGTCTCATTATTACTTGCAACACGTTCATGAAACCCTCAAGGAGGCTGACAATCTGGCTACTAGCTCTATCCCGCTAGCAGTTGCAGAATGGATGGGGCTTAAAGCCTTTGAACTTGGTAAAAAAAACCAAGCAGAAAAATGGCTCTCTCTTGTTGCTAAGAGTAACAACCCAGACCTCATTACGAGTGAACTTGAACTAGTATTAGCTCAGACACTAACGGATGAAAAAAAATTTCGTGAGGCCATGGTCCCAGCAACAAAAGCGCTCGAATTATCCAGAGATCCTCAAGCACGTGCAGAGGCAACATTGACATGTGCTACAATTCAAAAAGGACTTAAAAATTACCCTCAAGCAACCAGCTTGATCCAAGAGACCCTTCTGCTTCAACCGGAAGGAAACATCAATATGAAAGCACGTCTTCTCTCGGGTGATCTTCTCTATGCACAACAAGATTATGATGGTGCTGCCCGCGCTTACCGCGCTATTACTCTATTAACCCACGATCAAGGATTATTAAAACAAGCACTTCGTCAGGCGGCTGAAGCCTATCGCCATGCGAATAATTTGCAGGAGGCAAAAAAAGCGATGGAAGAGTATGCACTTCTTGACTCAAAGAAATAATCCTAAAAACGTGAATACAAATGGGAATGATGGAGTAGAAACTTGGTCCAGGGTTATTTTTTAAAATCGAAAAGAGCACCTGTATGCTGCGCAAGCAAAGATAAGAAGCGAGCTACCCGGATATTTCATACTGATTGTGACGAGGAGGTTGCAAAGGCTGATAGAGCACCACCGGCGGTCGGGAGACCGCGGTGGAGACTCCCTTTAGGAAGCACTGAAAGGGCGAGACGAGCGGGAGCGAACGAGTCAACGCAGATGAGTATTTTGACGCAAGGCTGTATGTTTCATACTGCCCGAGGAGCAATTCGAAGCTGACGCAGTATCCATCAGGTGTTCGCAAGCCGCAGCAGAATCGG
>WBXG01000038.1 GCA_008932965.1 Verrucomicrobiota bacterium | reverse complement strand
TGTTACTGTTTCGATAGATAGTTCAGAAGGATCTTCAATTGTAGGAGTCGAAGTAGCAAATTCTAATCTAGTTGATCCAGCTTGAGTTGCTTTAAAGAAAAACCTATCTGTTCTCTGAAAGAGAGGTTGGATAGATGCGCCATTTATTGGGGTTTCATCTGAGAAATCATTCCATGACTTTTCAGTATATTCTTCGTGATTAGCCAGAAGTTTTAATGCCACTGTTGGGTCGCTTTGTGTTGCAGAGTACTGAGATGTGGAAGAGTTGTTAGTAGTTAGAATAACTTCTACATACTCATTCTTTTTTACATTTAATCTTAAACCATTATCTTTTTCGTCGCAGATAGCACCAGCACCAGAATAATATAAATAAATATTACCCTTCGTACCTTCCTTTATCTTTGGTTCTCCGCTACTCTTTTTAGCATCATCATATTTATCTAGTTCCTTCCAGATTTCATCATGCTTAGGATTAGATGGCGCTTATTGAGCTAAAGAATTCTGCACATTCATTGCAGTAAACACAAAGAGGACGGCTAGTAGGGAACATTTTAATTTCATAATAGGGTAGTATTAAATAATGGGGGTTAATGGGGATTATGCAATGGCTAGTATAGATTGGATTATTTATACTTACCATCTTTGGATAGATGAGTTTAGAGGCTAATACAGTTTTTTCCTACTGTCAACCTAAGATCATACTGCTCTTTTAAATTTATCTTGAGCTAACCTGCATATTTCATATCGATCAGCCTTTGTAGCTCCCTCGTCACGATTAGTATGAAACATGCGGGTAAAGTCGTATTTTTCTAAGTGCATTTCCGAGTTGATGAAGTAGGAGTAAAATGCAAAAGAGGAGCAGTGCTGGAAACAGGAGTGTCCACCATGCACTATGGAGAGGATTTAGTGCAGAGGCTCCCTCTGCCAAGAGAGATCCAAGACTTGCCTGGGGAGCTTGAACCCCAAGACCAAGGAAGCTCAAAAAAGCCTCATCAATGATAACAGCTGGAATAGAGAGGGTCATATATACCAAGAGTATACCTGTCAAATTAGGTAAAAGATGACGCCATAAAATAGTAAGATGATTCTGACCCAGCACTCGTGCAGCTAGTATATAAGGCCGTTCTTTGAGTGATAGGGTCTGTCCTCGTACGATACGTGCCATGGTAAGCCATTCAATAAGTCCTAAACTGAGGATCAATATGATTATTCGTGACGAAGAGACTATCCACGAATATCCAAAATGATGGGCTGTTTTTTGAAGATGCTCATTGAATGCATTAATAAAAATCAAGACGAAGATGAGGCGTGGAATAGAATAAAGAATATCAATAAAACGTGTCATTCCAGAGTCCAAAAAACCGCCTCGATAGCCTGCAATCATTCCATAAGTCGTCCCCACAAAAAGACTGATAAAGGCTCCACAACAACCAATAAGTATTGAAATCTGACCACCAGTGAGAATCCGATACAAAAGATCACGACCATTGAGGTCGGTTCCACAGGGATGTTGCCAGCTTGGAGGGGCATAGGTGAGTCCTGTGGGTTCGTAATACGATTTTGGAAAAAGAGTGGGGGTAATGATAAGAACAAAAACAACACCGATCAGAAGAAAAAGAGAGTTTTTGATTGCTGGAGTCAAGGACATGCTAGATCTCGTTCGTTCTTAAAATGCAGTGGGACGTATTATAATGCAGGAGCCAGGAAATTAAGAGATAACTCTCTGAGGTATTAATTCATAAGAGCGTTTTAGAGACTCCTCCAAGTTGACACAAAAGTTTTTTTCTCCTATGAACTCAATGAACTTGGCACGTTCCATGAGTGATTTATTGAAAGTATTGGCTCCGCTAATAATCAGTACTCCTGCCGATTGATATATTTTCTTTGAAATGATTTCAATCATGTTGAGGGCTGTTGCATCCATGATGCTCACAAGGTCTAATTTTAAAATAAAAATTGTCGATGTAAGGTTTTGTTCTTTAAAAATCTCCTCTAATTTTTCTGCAACCCCAAAAAGAAGTGGTCCTTTAATACTGCAGATAATTACTCCCTTAGGAATGGCTGTCTTGGGACGCTCATTTTCAGGTAAGTTAGAGAAATCATGAGTGGTGATACAGGATATTTCTGTTGCCTCTGTAATACGTCGAATGAATACCATTCCTGCAAGAAGCATGGAGGCTTCGAGTGCCACGATAACATCAAAAACAACGGTGAGTATTAATGCAGTGAGTAGAATGCAACGATCGCTTAAGGGTATTTGAAAAAGGCGTCTCAGGTCCCTCCATTCACCAATACTGATAGCAACAGTAATAAGAATGGCTGCTATTACTCCCATTGGAATTCGAGAAATATACTCAGAGAGTAGAAGAACTATGAGTAGAAAAGTAAATGCATAGATTATTCCGGCGACCGGAGAACGCGCCCCACTTTTCACATTTAAAGAAGTTGGTATAATCAACCCTGTCGAAGGTAAGCCACCAAAAAATGGAGATACTATGTTAGAAATTCCTTGAGCTATCAGTTCCGTATTTCTGTAATGACTTTTCCCTGTTAAACGGTCTGTAATAACAGCAGCTAAGAGCGATTCAATCGAACAACCTATGACAATGGCGAAAGAGGCAATAAAGAGGCTAGGAATTTGACCTATAGTGATTGTAGGAAGGTGAAAAGTGGGGAGATGATTAGGAATTGCTGAGGCCCCATATTTCGAGCTAATAGTGATCACACTGCCTAAAATGTGAGATGGAATACAATAAACAAGTACTGTGACTAAAAGTAGTGCAACAATGGAGGAGGGAATCTGCTTCAATCCTTTTTTTCGCCAGAGATAGATAAATATCAGTGTTGTTGAAGCAATAACGATGGAGGAGAGGGTATAATGGTCTCTATTTTGGTAGAACCAATCCAATTTATCCAAAAATGAATTGGGTTCTTGTTCAGAAGTGCGGATGCCTAAAAGATTTCCTATTTCATCAATAACAACAGAAATGGCTATTCCCGTTGTAAATCCACTGATAAAAGGCCACGGGAGGTATTTCATTAAAACCCCTAATTTAAGAAAACCCAGCGTAGCAAGAATGATCCCTGCAAAAAAAGTGGCGACTAACAAACCACTAAATCCATACTTTTGTAGGATCAAAATAGAAATAGGGATCATGGTGGCCGAGGGACCAGCAATTTGAAACATGGTGCCGCTAAATAAAGAAATCAACAAGCCCGCCATCATTGCAGTAAAAATACCGATAGCAGGAATGGAGTAAGGTGTAAGAATCCCTTGATCAATGGAAGCGACACTAAATCCAATGGCTATAGGCAAGACAACAAGACTAACAGTAATGCCAGCAAAAAGGTCCGCGGTGAGATCATGAAACGTATAAGGTTTTTTAAAAAGATCCAGTAGCGCTGGATGAAAACGATAGATTTTAGAAATACTCATGCATTTTCTCCGTTATTTCTTATTCTCGGGTCCAAAACAAGGTAAGTCAAGTCAACCAGGAAATTAAAGACAACCAGTAATGCACAATAAACAATTACCGCTCCACAAAGTAAAAATCCATCACGGTTTAAGATAGCATTGATAAAAAAATTACCTGCTCCAGGAATATGAAAGATCGTTTCTATAACGATGGAGCCGGTCAATAGATTAGCCGCTAAGGGCCCACTCAAAGAGACTACTGGCAATAGAGCAATACGAAGTGCGTGACTATAAACGAGCGCAGTTTCTGATAATCCTTTTGCTCGAGCCGTTCGAATAAAATCTTCCTGGAATGTTTCACAAAGGCTATCACGGAGAAGTTTTGCAATAACAGCCATGAAGGGGATGGCCAAGGTGACCGCAGGAAGTAGAAGTTGAAGAGGAGTTCCCCATCCTCCTACAGGAAGCCAGTGTAACCCGACACAAAAAATTAGAATCAATAAAGGTCCTAAAATGAATGATGGAAGGGAAATAGCAACAATCACCAAGAGAAGTGCAGCATGATCTATTCTCGAGTTGGCATGGGTGGCTGCAAGAGCCCCAATAAAAATACCGCAACTCAGTGCCAAAAGAAAAGCCAAGGAACCAAGTGTTATAGTAACAGGTAAAGTTTGTGCCAAGATTTCTGAAACACTTCGATTGCGATATTTCGTAGAAATTCTTAAATCACCATGAAGAAGATCATTCCAGTAATCGATATACTGTCGCCACAGGGGACCCGCTAATCGGTATTTAATCTGAAGCTGGTGTTCAATTACAGGTGATATCTTTCGTTCTGAATCAAAAGGTCCACCAGGAGAGAGTCGAATCAAAAAAAAAGTAATTGAAACCACACAAAAAAGAACCAGTAGCATGGAAAAAAAACGACTCAAAAACATAAGAAAAAGAGATGGAAGCCGGGTTAGGGCTGCTGCCCCCTAAAGCCAGGTCAGTCTCCCTCGCAGTCTCCTGACCGCTGGTGGTGCCCCATCAGCCTTCGCGGCCTCCTCGTCATGACCAGTAAGCAATATGGGGTTTTAATAGAAAAAAATTTAAATTTATAGTCCCTTTTGCACATGTCATTCCTTAGTGCAATTACGTTGGGCTTGCACAACAATCTTAGCAAAAGAGCGGGGATCAAGGCTTGCACTGCCTACTAGAGCTCCATCAATATCGGGAGCGCTAAGAAGTTCTTCTGAATTTTCAGGAGTGACACTTCCCCCATAAAGTAATCGTATTTTTTGAGAGACAGAGGCATCGCTGAGTTCCTCAATGAGGCTACGAATAAAAAAATGAGCCTCCTGAGCTTGTTCCACACTAGCTGTCTGCCCAGTTCCTATGGCCCATACAGGTTCATAGGCAATCATAGTATGAGTGATTTGATTCACCGATAAACCACTGAAGGCTTCTCTTAATTGATGCTCAATAACTTGCTTTTCTTTTCCAGAACGGCGTTCCTCCAATGTCTCTCCCACACATAGTATAGGGTTCATTTGATTGAGGTGGGAGATTTTCATCTTTTCATGAATAATAGTATTGGTTTCCCCAAAAAGATGGCGTCTTTCGCTGTGCCCAATTAAGACATGATGCACAAAAAGGTCTCTTAACATGACTGCTGAAATCTCTCCAGTAAAGGCTCCTTTGTCATGCGATGAAATATTTTGAGCCCCTAAACGAATTCCTTGAAGGGAGCTCAGCAATTCTGAGGTCTTTGGTAAAGAAGTGAAGGAGGGAATGAGGATCACATCAACCTCATTAATGCCTTTGATTTCCTCGAGAAAAGCAGTGAGGTAGGGAGAAACCTCACTAGCAGTGATGTTCATCTTCCAATTTGCAGAAATAATTTTTTTTCGAAGTAGAGCCATAGTGAATATTGCTTAACAGTTTGTAAGTGCAGAAATTCCAGGAAGTTCTTTTCCTTCGATAAGCTCTAGGGAAGCTCCACCTCCTGTAGAAATAAAACTCATGAGAGAGGCTAATCCAAATTGCTTCACTGCAGTAACTGAATCACCCCCACCAATAATGGAGAGGGCACTTCGATTAGCCGCAACCGCTTCTGCCAAAGATCGAGTGCCGCCTGCAAAATCAGGTATTTCAAAAATACCAACAGGACCATTCCATAGAATGGTTTTTGCCTGGGCTATTTCCTGGGCATAAATCAGGCGTGTTTCAAGGCCAATATCAACTCCTTCCCACTCTTGAGGAATACCTGCAGCAGTTGAAAGAGTAGCATTTTTTGTAGGAACGCTAGCTTGGATAGATTGAGTGACGATACAATCGATAGGGAGTAAAAATCTAATAGAGCGTTGGCGAGCCTCCTCCAAAAGTTCCTTAGCAAGATCGATTTTATCAGCCTCCACACGGCTTAGTGAGGTTTCAATACCAGTCGCTTTTAAAAATGTGTATGCCATCGCTCCCCCAATAAGAAAAGTATCAGCTTTTTCCATGAGGGCTTTGATGACTCCTATTTTGTCGGAAACCTTAGAACCTCCTAAAATCACAAGAAAAGGATGCTCAGGACTCTTGAGTTCTTCCTGCAGATATTGAATCTCTTTTTGCATCAACAATCCCATTGCTGATTGAGGAAGATAGGCCGTGATACCAGCTGTGGAGGCATGCGCACGATGGGCAGCACCAAAAGCATCATTGACGTAGAGATTACCAAGGGCAGCGAGAGCCTTTGCAAAGGTAGGGTCATTGGACTCTTCTTCCTGATGGAATCGTACATTCTCAAGAAGTAAAACGGTTCCTTTATCCATCGAAGAGACGGCTTGTTCTGCAACTGGACCAATACACTCTGGAGAAAAACGGACTGGGGAGCCGAGTAATTTTTCAAGATGCTTGGCTACAGGAGCCAGCGAGTATTTTGAAAAAGCTTCTTTTGTTTCATCAATGCCTCTCTTAGGTCGTCCTAAATGGGCTATCAAAATAACTTGAGCATGCTGTTCTAAAAGATAACGAATGGTAGGGAGAGCCTCTACGATACGTGTGTCATCGACAACATCTCCTTGGTGATTAATAGGAACATTAAAATCAACACGTACTAAAACACGCTTGTCAGTAACATTGAGATCATGGAGGGTAAGTTTGGAGTTCATAGGTCTAAAAAATATTTGGGCTAGCCTGATATCATAATCCTACGCCCGCCTAGCCAGCATTGCAGAGAGGTTCATGACACTTCAGTAGAAATATCAGGATCTAGCTAGTACACATTTTCTCAAGAAGATCGACACAGCGATTAGAATAGCCCCACTCATTGTCATACCAGGAAACAAGTTTGAAAAACCGGTCGTTGAGCTCTATTCCCGAGCCTGCATCAAAAATACTCGAGTGGGCGTCATGAATGAAGTCACTTGAAACGACATCGTCTGTGGTATACCCCAAAATTCCTTTGAGATAGGTTTCACTAGCTTTTTTCATTGCTTCGCAAATGGCTTGATAGCTTGTGGACTTCGATGTTTTGAAAGTAAGGTCAACAACAGAAACCGTTGGGGTTGGAACACGGAAGGACATTCCTGTCAATTTTCCTTTAACCTCTGGAATAACAAGTGAAACAGCCTTTGCAGCACCTGTCGTAGAGGGAATGATATTGATAGCTGCAGAGCGTCCTCCTTTCCAATCCTTTCGTGAGGGGCCATCTACCGTTTTTTGGGTGGAGGTATAGCTATGGACTGTTGTCATAAGCCCTTCCTCTACCCCGAATCCCTCTTTGAGAAGCACATGGATTAGGGGTGCTAAACAGTTCGTGGTGCAACTCGCATTGGAGATAATATGATGTTTTTTGGGATGATAAATAGAATCATTAACACCCATGACAATAGTGGCATCTTCGCCCTTAGCTGGAGCAGATATAATGACTTTTTGAGCTCCCGCATGAAGGTGACCAATAGCATCGGTGGCATCGGTAAAAAAACCTGTTGACTCAATAACAACATCGACCTTCATCTCCTTCCAGGGAAGAGCAGCTGGCCCTTCTTTGATCGCAAGGCACTGGATTTTGTGACCATTAACTACAAGCACATCATCTTCATGCAAGGAGGGATGAGATTTTTCTGTCGAGACCTCACCAGCAAAGCGTCCTTGAGTGGAATCGTATTTGACAAGATAAGCAAGATTGTTGGCTGGAACCAGATCATTGATCGCTACAACACGATATCCTTTTTCTAGAAGCCCTTTTTCAACAAGAGCACGAAACACAAGACGTCCGATGCGTCCAAATCCATTAATTGCAATATTAGGCATAATTCAGGAGCCACACTGTGGCATTTTAGGTTAAAAGGTGGAAAAGAATGAGAGAAATGCTCTTGTGATATTCAAAAATATCTTAGTAGCTTTGCATGACTTTTGTGGTAAATGAGTGAAATGGCTGAAGGGCTTTAGGTCAATTCTATTTTGAAGTTTCTAAGAGCTTTTATCATCGCTTCCAGGGTTTGTTCGTAGGAAAAATGCGTTGTATCAATTTTTATTTGACTCAACTTTTCATAGGTAGAGAGTCGCTCTTCCAGCAAGAGGTTAAAAGTGTGTCGAGGATGCTCTACTTCAAGAAGGGGTCGTGATGATTGACGCTGTGCGCGTTCAAAAAGTTTATCCGTTGAGGCATGGAGCCAAATGATCGTTCCAAGCTGGCGGAGGGGTCGATGGTTGTTTGGGTCTAAGATGATACCCCCACCTGTGGCTAACACTAATTTTTCTTTCCCCAAAAGATTTTTTAATACTTCGGATTCCAGTATGCGGAATTTTTCTTCCCCATCTTTTTGAATAAACTCGCTAATGGATCTCTCTATTTTTTCTTCGATACAATGGTCGGTATCGATATAGTTAAACTTCAGGTACCGTGCTAAACGTTTTCCAATGCTACTTTTGCCCGAGCCCATAAAGCCGATGAGGACAATGCTCGAATTGGTAGCGTCACATTGAGAATTCACGATAATTTTAATAGCTCCTGTTTATATAAATTAGTAGGCTAGCCCATATATTTCATTTCTTAAATAACTCATTTTTTCCTCTTTTAAACAACGAATCTTTTCACCATGCCGCACTCTCCTAAAAAGAAAACAGTGTCCACGCCGCTCATCGGAATTGTGATGGGAAGTAAATCAGATTGGCCTACAATGATAGATGCCGCTCAGATTCTTAATGAATTTGAAATTCCCTACGAAGCTCAAGTTCTTTCAGCTCATCGTATGCCAGTGGAGATGGCTGATTATGCATCTACAGCACAAAAGCGAGGCCTTATTGCCATTATTGCGGGAGCAGGAGGTTCGGCTCATCTTCCTGGAATGATTGCAGCCCAGACAACACTCCCGGTACTGGGCGTTCCTATAAAAAGCAAGTCACTTGGAGGTATCGATTCACTTCTCTCCATTGTTCAAATGCCAGCAGGGATTCCAGTAGCGACCTTTGCTATTGGTGAGGCAGGTGCTAAGAATGCGGCCCTCTTTGCTGTTGCTCTTCTTTCACAAAATGACCCTCTCCTTGAGAAAAAGTTAAAGAAATTTCGATGGAGACAAAATCGAGAAGCTGCCTCGAGTAAATTAGAGTCAGCTCAAAAAATCAGCTAAGAAAGAGTAGCAATGGAGACACCTATTTTCTTAGCAAAGGAAGGAATTGCTTCTGCCGTTGAACTTCTGAAACAAGAGAGCATTGTCGCCCTCCCAACTGAGACCGTGTATGGATTGGCAGGGAATGCCTTTTCTCCAAAGGCTCTGGCTTCAATTTTTGAAGCTAAAGAGAGACCTCTTTCCGATCCACTGATTGTTCATCTACTCGATATTTCTTGGCTCAAGCGGGTAGTGACGTTAACTCTAGAATTAGAAAAAATAGTCATCTCTCTTGCTTCTGCTTTTTGGCCTGGTCCACTCACACTCTTGCTTCCACGTCATGCAGCAGTTCCGGATTTAGTGACGGCAGGTCTTGAAACAGTGGCTCTAAGGATCCCCTCCCATCCTGTTTTCAGGAAGGTATTATCACTCGTGGAAACTCCTCTTGCTGCTCCAAGTGCTAATCGCTTTGGCCGCATTAGCCCTACAAGCGCTTCTGATGTGTTTATGGAGCTCCAAGGAAAAATTCCGCTCATCCTTGATGGAGGGCTCTGCCAGCATGGACTAGAATCAACGATCCTTTGGCCTCGAAAAAATCTCTCCACTCCTCCCTTCCCTGCAGATGGTCGCTCAGAAGATTCGGAAGCAGAGTATCTGTTACAAATATTACGTCCCGGCCCTATCACCGCTGAAATGCTCGCTCCATGGGGGCATGTCATTACTCAATCAGAAAAGGGTCAAGCCCCAGGCTCGCTTGAAAGCCATTATGCACCGCGCAAAAAACTCTTTTGGTATCATTCTGGAGAGCTCCCTCAAGAGAATGTTGGATTGCTCTCTTTTTCTAAAAAAATCCCAGGTTTTAGAGTTAATGAAGTATTAAGTTTTTCTGGAAATCTACTTGAGGCTGCTGCTAATCTTTACGGAGCTTTGCGCCGTCTTGATGAGAGTCCTGTTGAGTATCTCCTTGTGGAGCCACTTTCAGAGGTTGGATTAGGATTTTCCATCATGGATCGTTTGAAAAGAGCCGTTACCAGTAAATAGGTAGAGCATTTCCCAATATGAATCAGTTTTGAAACGAGTTTTTATTTTCTTTGGGATCTGATGCAACTATTGAAAAAATAAGTTATAAGCTTCCAAAATCTGTTATAGATGGAGTGTGAAATATTCGGACTAAGTATTCATTTTTTAATAAAAACCAGCATGAATCACATTTCTTCACCAAGTAATAACTACTCCTCCTTGTCGGGCTATAAAGCATTCATGAACAGTGCTCAAAAACGTCAACTACCAGAGACAACGGGAGTCTTAGTCACAAGAGATGCAGCGGGACTTCCTCAGGAGTATCGACTCGTTACAGAAGCTGAAACACCTCCTGATAGTATTTCAATCAAAAGCACTAAAAGACATTTTCTCTCATCCATTTTAGAAACACCGGGAACATTGCGAGGCAAGCCCGAAGAACTCAATAGCATCGTACTTCCTAATGACGATCAAACTCCATTAACTATTGGACAGATAAGAGAAGTATTGAAGCAAAAAGTTTCTCTTAAGGCTTGGTCTCAAAGCAAGATTCAAGAAATAAAATCGGGTCAGACAATAAGTGATCCTCGTCTAGTTACAGATGATCAAACATCCGTACCTGCGGAAGTAGTAGATTTCGATCATGAAAGTGATGACGAAGAAGCAGAACCGACTCCAACTCTATTACAGGCACTCTATGGAGTTGGGGAGGAAACCACAGAAGGATTGAGTAAGGCAGCGGGTATTGATAAATCTGATGCTGGTTTTATTGTTGGATCAACTGTTCCTACAGCCACATTAACAGCTGGTACTTTTTCTTCTTTAGTTTCTATTAAACTTCTCACGGGTTCAGCAGTAGTCACAAAAGTGGCCCTTGCTGCGAGCCTCGCTGGTGGAGGGCTTGTTGCCTTAGCTGGTCTTCCTATTGCAGCAGGAGCTCTCATGATAGGAATAGGAGCCAGAAAAGAAGGGGTAAGCCTGAAAGATTATATAGCCTCTTTTTCTTCGAGCAAGGGGGAGCCTATCAATCCTCAAGTTCAAGAAATGCTTGTAACTTGTGCTCAAATCCCCGAGGTCAATCGTCACATTGGAATTGAAGAAAAGCGTGTGAACCACGTTTTAGATGCTTATTTTCAAGAGAGCAAGAGCCCTATTGCTAAAAATTTTGAAACAATAGAATCTCTGAATTTTTTAGACCCCAAAGACCGTCAACGTTTTGAACAAACAAAAAAGGAGATTCTAGGGCAGGTAGAGGAATTGAAAAAAAGGGAGGCTCACGATGCTGCTACCTCTCAGGGTCAAATTTCATCTGATGAAATCATGCCAGATCCAGCGGAGGATTTTTTTAAAGAAAGGATTCCTGTGAATGATTTAGAAGAATCGATGAAAAAGCTTTTTGGGCATTATGACTCACTCAAAGAATTCATTGAGCAGGTTGAAGAATATACTTTGCCTCATGCTGCATTAGTTTCTCTCCCAGTGGGTCAAAGAATTGAAATGGACACCGGATTCCGAGTTACTTCACACGAGGATCGAGGCATTCGTCAACAAAAGTCTCCAATAGGAACGATTCGGGCAGAAAATGTGAGTGCTTTATAAGATGCCTCTATTTTTTGGATTGGGCCAGCCCGGATATTTCACACTAACCCGCATATCAGGCAAATTATGACGAGGAGGCCGCAACCAATCACCGTTAGGAAACACCAACAACACTTTTTCTATACTGAGAGATAACCATTTTTTCTCAAAGATTCCAAATCTTGAGCATTTAAAGGAGGGGCACTCGGTTCCAATGCAACCGCAACTGGAATTCCACTCTCATCACGTGGTGGTTCAATACGATTATAGCGGACCTTAGCCTCTTCAAACCAAAGACTCATAAAAGTGGCATTCTGACGAGGGGTAATATTTTTATTTACCGCATGAGTTAAAAGATAATCAGCAATAACGCTCTCTGCATTTTGATGGCTTCTTTGAGCAATTACTTTGCTTGACTCTGCATGAGTATAAGCATTATTACATCGTATTTTTTGTTGTTCATAACGGTACTCCTTCACAGCGGCTTCTTGAGCAGATGTGGTGGAGATAGTGATATCTTTTTCCACTGTGTTATAGAGATTTTTAACCAATTCTGATCGTTCGATTGTTTCTGAAATAGTTTTTCCACTCAAACGAGATCCACGATTCATTCTCGAGGCTGCAGTAGGAAAAGCAAAATTCGCAATTGCAGCTCCATATTTAGAAGTGAGTGCCTCTTTAAAGGAAGCGATTGTACGTCTGTTCTCTTGAACGTGCTGATCATTTCTCCCTAAAAATTGAAAGATTGTTCCGGTCCAAGAACGTGGAGCTGCAGTAACCTCAGTGTGGTCCTCGGCTATCACAAAACGATCTTGAGGAGTATTTTCAACAGCATTGGTAAAATTACTAAAAAGAGCAGTATCACTGGAAGTCTGAAAACCATTTTGAGTATTGGAATGTATCCACTCTTTTTTGAATTGCTCCAGTGCCGCCAAATCCTCCTTGCTCATAGGATCTAAAGGATCCTTATCTTCGCTTTTGTGTTGAATGAAATCTTCTATCTTCGCAAAAACAGTTTTTTTGGCTTCATTACTACTTTGACGAGCTTGTGTTGCCTGCAAAAGCTCTCGTTTTAATAATGAAGATTGAACTCTATAATCACGACATGCCTCAACCGCACTAGCATCAGCTTCTACGGCATGAAAGATGGGATCCTCGCATGCATGAAGAACCTCTTCAAATAAATGAGCATTGGCAGAAACTTGTTGAATCGTTCTGGCGCTTAGAGGAACACTTCCGTGCTCCAGCGAGCGTTTAATAGAAAAGGAGGAGGGAAAAAAATAACCAAGAGTACTTTCTAGAAAAACATTACTCATGGCAAAATCTGCAATACGCGGTCCATATTTATTCTCCAATGCTTCCTGAAAACGACCAAGGACCTCCTTGTTTTCATCTTGTTCAGCTTTACTCGGGCCAAGGACAACCTTCACAAGAGAGCCAAAAAAATGATCAGGGGCAACATTCACATCAACCTTATTCGAGTCTAGTTTAATGCGTGTTGCTGTAGGGTGTTGATCAGCTATGGCAAAGAATTTATCAGGCGCTATTCTTTGAGCTTGATAGAGCTCTTCTTGGGAGAACGAGTTGAATGGGTGTGATGAGAGAGGAGCTATTGGGGTATTCATAGTTTGGTTTTGAGTGACCCTGTTTTAGGGAGCATCGATAGATATTTACTGAATCGTAGAGCAAGACGACTCCGTGCATGGAGAGCGAAATTCATTTTGCTTTGAGAGTCAATATTTTTGTTTTAGGAAAATATTTTCAAGCTTGACTCATTGTGTAAAACTCAAGAAATTAAGTAAAGTTTGCTTCAATTGATAGCCATCAGTAGCAATCAAGATAAAAATCAACATTAAAAACCAATGTCTATTGAACACTTTAATACCCTGCTCCAAGAACTCGGAAAAAGCGTAGGATTACCAGAACTTAAGCCTAATGATGGTGGTCTTTGCTCCCTTCGTTTTGATGATCGTGTCACCATCGATTTGGAAGCAAACGAAGAGACAGGGGCTCTTATTTTCTCTGCCATTGTTGCAACGTTGGTCCCACACCAAACAGAAAAGTTCTACTCAGAGCTACTCGAGGCAAATCTTCTCTGGGTTGGAACTGGTGGAGCGACCCTAGGAGTCGATCCTGCCACCCTTAGCGTCTTCATGTGTTACCAAGAAAAACTCGAAGGAATGGAGTACCTGCGATTCCAAGACCTCCTCAAAGGGTTCAGTGATGTGGCTCTCTTTTGGAACAAACGAATCGTGGATGGGACCAACCTCGATGAAAAACCACCGGGGGCTCCTCAATCGACTCCAGCTTCCTCAGTTAAGCCAGCTGATAATCAACCTGTCTCCGCTCCCACTCCTACACAAATAGGAAGCTATGCTTAAGCTTCATGGTACATCCTGAACCAAGCATTTTTTTAATCACTTTTCCTGCGACACTGAGAACTAAAAACCAAACTAACTTATTAATTTTATGAATAATATCGGATCAAAAATATCAAGTGCGGCAAGTGCAATAAATCCTTTTAAGGGTACGGTGAATACAGAAGAAACTAGTAATGAAAAACTAACATTTCATGGAACGGAATTTAAATTAGATCTAGGTAGTAAAGGTAATTTTGCACTTAGGAAGATTTATAATTCGATTGTGAATGCTCCCGGACATGCATTCAATGCAGTCGGACTCAAGTCATTTACGAATTATTTATATCCAAAAACTCCATCTCCTCTTACTAAAGAAAATCTAAAACCTCATAACCAGAACAACAGTACAGATTCGCTGAGCAGCCCGGTAGCTGATGATGACTCCAGTGCTTCTCAAGATAGCGTAGAATCGAGAGATGACAGTCAATCATTTGATCCTCATAATAAAGAAGATCTAAATAATAATAACCAGAGCAACAGTGAAGGTACATGGAGAGATGTTAGTGGCTAAAAACCTACCCAACAATTTCGGCCTAACCTCCTTTGAATGGGCTTAGCCTAAAAATATTGAAAAAACATTTTATTTTGAGCGTTTCTTTTTCACTAGATGGAATTTCGTCACTATTTCTAGACTGACCCCATTTCATTTCCCTAATCCTTGCCTGGTAATGGGGGGGAGGTAAAAAATAGTTTGAAGTGGTTCATGGATTCCGGCGACTTCCATTTCTAATCGTACTAATTGAGGTCTTCCTGAGCCACGGGGCCATTCATCTACCCATTCTCCTTTATTAAAAAAACTCCAATGTGGTTTTTGTACCTTAGGGAGGAGCTTTACCCAGTGAGCATGTTCATAAAAACGGTTTAAATCATTTCCTTGAATATTTTTTGGAATACGGAGTATCGAGAAGGTTCTCGTGCCATCGCTGCTCGGTTGCGCGGAAAGTGTGAGAGTTCCACCTCCAAGACTTGCTATTCCAAAAAGACCGGCAGCATTTTCAAAGTTAAGATCAGGGATCGAATTGTTGCTATCATTACTCAAATAAATAGCTCCATTGGTGGGTAAATTCAAAAATGCATTTCGAGTGATTTGAATAAAACCTGCTAAACGCCGCATGGTGAACTGTTCTACGATCGTTTCCTTTGTCGACTCAATAGAAGCAGTAGAAATGGAGTAAATCGCTCCTGCAAGTAGGAGCATAATAGCCATTGCTAGGATCACTTCTAATAATGTAAAACCAGCGGTCTTAGAAATGGGGGATAGCCCAGATATCTCATACCGATCATCTGTGGAAGGTGGGCAGAGGGATGGAATTTTGTCACTATTTTTAGCCTGACCCCATTTGCATTTACCTAGGTAGATAAAGAAGTGTTTCTGCACTATCTGATGTTTGCTCATACTGTGATGTAATTTTTAACCGATAAATATTAGGGATTGCTCGACCATTGGCATCAGCTATTTCTACAGGGGTCAACCCTTCCGTAAAAGTTATTCCATTCTCCGTTATCGTTCGATCTCCCGAAATCGGAGGATCTGCTAGATTATACGCAAGTCGAGATTCTAACCCCAAACGTGAAAAAGCATGTTCTCGTGTTTCTAGTACTGCCTTGACTATCGAATCCAGTGACATCACTAATCCTGCAACGGAAAAGGCAAAAACTGCGAGGGCGATTAAGACTTCAAAAAGGGTGAATCCTCCTGACCGCCTTTGAAATTCTACTCCTGGAGCGAAGAGCGGCGTCGCATCGGTGCTCGCCTCGTCGAGTACCTTAAGTACACTCCTTGGCTGTGCGCCGCTGACTCCTGGCTCTTCATCACCAGGAGCGAATTTCAAAGGCG
>WBXG01000037.1 GCA_008932965.1 Verrucomicrobiota bacterium | reverse complement strand
GATGGATTGCGACGACGGCTGTATGTTTCATACTGCCCGAGGAGCAATTCGAGGCTGACGCAGTATCCATCAGGTGTTCGCAAGCCGCAGCAGAATCAGTATGAAATATCCGGGCTAGGACACTTCAGTATGAAATATCGAGCCTAAGACTCTTCAAATGTAGTAAATAAAATGACCTTAACACAGCATCCATCTGGCTTCCTGACTTCAGAAGATCATGAGCATAAAATATCTAGTTTAAGCCCCACCTTGCCATTAGAACCATTAGTGCCTGGTTCCTGTATTGGGATTTTAGGAAGTGGCCAACTAGGTATGATGATGGCTCAAGCTGCTCAACGCTTAGGATACCGTGTTTGCGTATTTGATAAGATTGCCGATGGGCCTGCCTCTAGTGTTGCAGATGAGATGATCACAGGATCTTTCGATGATCATGATGCTCTACAACGTTTTGCTCAAAGAGTCGACGTGATTACTTTGGAATTTGAAAATATTCCAGTAGCTGCATTGCAAGAACTGGCCTTGCTCAAGCCGGTCTATCCAAAGCCGGAGGTAGTTCACATTTGCCAAGATCGTATTTTAGAAAAAGAATTTCTTCGTGCCCATGGATTTCCTATTGCTCCTTTTAAGGTTATTACCTCAAAGGAGGAACTCGAAAAAGCTCTGCATTTTTTTAATGCTCCCTGCATTCTAAAAACGGCAACGCTCGGATACGATGGAAAGGGACAGTCTCCTCTTGAACCAGGTGATGATTGTGCTGCTGCTTGGGATGCACTTAAGACACCACGTGCGGTACTAGAAAAAAAAATCTCTTTTGTCAACGAGGCCTCTATCATCACAGCACGGTCGCTTCAGGGAGAAGTGCTCTCTTTTCCCATGCAAGAAAACCATCATCGTCATGGTATTCTTGATATCACCATTACCTCTCCTTGCTTTCCAGGGGAGGCACCAGGAGAGGCACCAGGAGAGGCACTAGGAACGGCTATTGCAGAGGCTCTTGGGGTTGTTGGACTCATTACAGTAGAATTATTTCTCCTTGCTGATGGAACATTTCTTGTTAATGAACTTGCCCCACGTCCGCATAATTCGGGGCATCACAGTTTGGAATCCTCTAAGACAAGCCAGTTCGAACAAGTGATTCGTGCTGTTGTAGGTCTTCCCCTTGGGTCAACCGAGTTAGTGTCGGAGGCAGTGATGGTCAATCTTTTAGGTGATCTTTGGCAGGCAGGTGAGCCCCATTGGGATCTTCTCCTTGCCGAGCCGCATCTGCACCTCCATCTCTACGGGAAAAAAGAGGCCATGCCAGGTCGCAAGATGGGTCATTTTACTCTCGTTGGTGATGAGCGGGAAAAACTCCTCTCTCATGCCAAGAGTCTCTTTGAGAAGTTGACGTTGCTTGCTGTTAACCCGCATATTTCATACTAAATCTATTACGGCTTGTGGAAAGCTCATCATTACTGCGTTGGTCTCGAATTGTGATTTGGGCAGTATGAGACATACAGCCCGGCATCCCAATCCTTCGCCCGCCTTGTACTAATAAGCTTTGCACGGCGCCTCATGACACTTCAGTATGAAATATCCGGGTTAAATCGCACTTAACACCCTAACGAATTAATTTTGTGTAAAACAGGTAACAGCTTTTCATTTTATCTCCCCATTCATGCGCTTTTCCTTATTTACCTCAAAACGTTGTTATCTCCTCTTCCTAGCCGTTGCACCATTACTGATTGCTCTTATCTTTTGGAAAGGACGCTCCTTTTTATCTCAAGAAAAGAAAACCGAAGTTAACAAGCTCTCCCATGCTGCTTCATCGCTCCATTCAATCACGCCACGCAAATCAATTTCTGTGGCCACATCCAAGCGAACTTCACTCCATGGTACTCCTGCCCCTTTGCAGGAACCCTCTGAGGAAGAATTACTTTTTTATCCTAGAGCGGTGGTCCAAGAGGCCGCTGAACTAGCTTGGCTAGCAGGATCCCAACGTCATGAAAAAATCTACCATCGTATTTTAAAAACAGCTTTTACTTCCCGCACTTCTACTTCCGGACTGATTCGTACCGAAGAGATTGTTGATGATCAGAGTGGTGAACTTATGGATCGAGGAGAGATGCTCGCAGATCATCTTTTAGTTACACTCCCAATAGGTGAGGATCCTCAGCATTTTCTCAAAAATTTTGGGGCCTCTGCTATTAACAAAGTAACTCCAGAGGGTTTTCTTTATGATCTAACGCTTCGTAGTAGTTCGTTAGAAGCGATTCCTGAGGCATTAGAAAAGATTGCCTCGCTCGATGGAGTGAGGGCAGAGCCTGTGTGGATGCTCCATTCCTGTAGTAGTAATATTCCTAGCTATCTTCCATCATTTTGGAATTTAGAAAATCAATGGGGATTATGGAGGGAGTGTGGAGGGATTGATGCTTATGATGCCTGGCAGGTCGAGCCCCCAGAGACTCCCTCTTTAATGAATGATGCCACCCTGCCGATCGTGGCCGTTCTAGACTCTGGCATTCGATTAACGCACGAAGATCTTAGCGGAAACCTCTGGTCTGATCCTGCTGAAGAAAAGGAGGGGAGTCTCCATGGTATTGATATGATTAATGAAAACGATGCATCGATGGATATTAGTAAAACAGGACATGGAACGCATATTGCAGGTATTATTGGGGGGATGGGTATTAGTAAAGATGGCGGAGTCCACAGGGGGACCTTTGGAGTTGCTCCCAAGGTCAAACTAATGGCATGCCGATGTTTGAAGGACTCAGAAAATTCGGCTGGTGTGGGAACCGAGAGCGACCTGATTACCTGTATCGACTATGCCGTCAGGCATGGAGCATCGATATTAAATTGTAGCTTTGTGATGACAAATTATTTAAATCCGAGCCATGTTAATCCCAACAAGCTGGGTGATTACGATCACTCATATGAATCTACGAGCTCTCCTATGCTCGTTGAGTGCTTGCAGAAAGCTCAAAGAGCAGGGGTGATGATTGTTGCTGCAGCAGGAAATGCAGCAACAGTCAAAAAAACATATTCTAACCCCTCCCAGATTTCAAAGCCTGAGAAACTCCCGGATGCTACGATCACACAACGGCAGGATCATTGCCAAGTAACACAAACAATCCAATATAACAATGACGAACATCCGACCTTTCCAGCAGGCTATAGCGTTGGCTACGGCCTAGATAATATTATTTCCGTAGCAGCTTCAGGATTTTCTTGGTCGAGCACGATAGAGCTGAGTTCCACTTCCAATTACGGAGCTAAGAGTGTGCATATCGCAGCTCCTGGATGCGATATTCTCTCTACATCGAATGAATCGGATAGCTCCTATGTACGCTATTCAGGGACCTCAATGGCAACAGCCTTTGTCACTGGTTCTCTTGTATTACTCAAAAAACATTGTCCTCAAGCCTCGTATCAAAGCTTAATCAAACACCTTCTGGCCAACGCAGATCATAGCCCTGGGCTCGAAGGAAAAATCATCGATCAACGCCACCTTAACATTGGCAGAGCACTCACAACCCCTCTATGTGAATGAGGGGTCAGTAACGCTGAGCCCATACGGCACTACGATTTTAAGTTCAATTTTTTATCCCAGGCTGCGATCTCCTTAGACTCCTCTTGGAAGAGAGTATCTGTCTTATCGAGGATATCGATGGAAATAATTTTATCTCCCTTTCTTATCGCATTGACAACGTCTTGCCCCTGATCGACCACACCAAAAACAGCATGTTTCCCATCGAGCCATGGGGTAGGTCCATGGGTAATGAAAAATTGGCTTCCATTGGTATTGGGGCCAGAGTTTGCCATTGAGAAGACCCCTGCACGATCATGTTTGAGACGTGGATCAATTTCATCAGCAAATTTATATCCAGGACCACCACTTCCTGTTCCTGTTGGATCGCCACCTTGAATCATAAAATCAGCAATCACACGATGGAAGGTAAGTCCGTTATAAAAACCATGCTTGGCAAGGTTGAGAAAATTAGCCGTTGTGATTGGAACCTTGCTCGCAAAGAGAGTTGCATGGATAGCTCCTTTGTCCGTATTAATAACAATGCGAATATCATGAGCGGCAGCTGGTGAAGCAGCACCAGCTATCGTGGAGGCCATGAAGAAGGGAGCGTAGAATTTTAAAAGATTTTTTTTCATAGAGAAAGTTGTGAGTCGTTATTCTATTGTGATAGCTTTGCAATATCCACATTCTTTTTTCATATGGTTCATACATCCAAGGTGCTTCGAGTCGGATTAGTGCAAATGCGCTGCAGCGCTGATCCACTCCTCAATTTAGAAAAAGCACAACTTTTTATTAAAGAGGCTGCTGCAAGGGGGGCTCAGGTTGTTTGTTTGCCAGAACTCTTCTTAAGCGAATATTTTTGTCAAAAAGAGGATCATTCCTATTTTGAATTAGCTGAACCCATTCCTGGTCCTACAACAATGGCGTTAGGGGCCCTTGCTAAAGAATATGGAATTGTGGTCATTGGCTCCCTTTTTGAGAGGCGTGCCCCGGGTCTCTATCACAATAGTGCTGCTATTTTGGATGCCGATGGAACATACCTTGGCAAGTACCGCAAGATGCATATTCCTGATGATCCTCTTTTTTACGAAAAATTTTATTTTACCCCAGGGGATCTCGGGTTTCGTTCTTGGAGTACTCAGGCAGGAAGGATAGGAGTCCTCATCTGCTGGGATCAGTGGTATCCAGAAGCAGCACGTCTTACTGCACTGCGTGGAGCAGAGGTCTTATTTTATCCTACCGCCATTGGATGGCACCCAAGTGAAAAAAAAGAATTTGGAAAAAAACAAAAAGAGGCCTGGCAGCTTGCCCAGCGCGCTCATGCTCTTGCAAACGGAGTATATGTAGCCGGGATTAATCGTATTGGCCATGAGGCTCCTGCAGGTGGAGAGGGGCTTGAATTTTGGGGAAGCAGCCTTATTGCCGCCCCTGATGGTTCACTTGTTGTGGAGGCTTCCGAGAATGAGGAAGAGGTCTTGATTGCAGACCTTGATCTTTCATTGCTAAATACACAGCGCACGCACTGGCCATTCTTGCGGGACCGACGTATTGATGCTTATGAGGGAATGAATCAGCGGTATTTGGATGGTGAGTAATACCATCTCCATCTAACCCATTAGGCTCAAAAGTGAATATCTGGGTTCCAAAATCTTTCTTTTTTCTTGTTAGAAACTTTTGACGGTTGGCTCCATGTAAGCTTTAATTGGTAACACTGTGCATCATGATCCTTTATTTTTAAAATCGTGCTCCGATTGCTCCGCCTCCTACATTGATTGCAGGCTTAGTCCGGGTGAGGAACTGCTCTGCATACGATGTGGGAAAAGCCTCAAAAAATATGGAGATCCTAATTCTTTGCAAATAGCATGGGCTTTGGTGACAGCCTGCCTGATTTTTTTACTGATGGCTAATGTGAGGCCGCTCATGGTTTTTGATGTTTCTGGAAACACACAATCTAATTTGATGATCACTGGTGTTGAGAGCCTTTTCTCTCAAGGCTACTGGCCGTTAGCCCTTCTCGTTTTTTTTTCTGCAATAGGACTACCTATTCTCTACTTTGCCGCATTTTGGTATTTACTAGCAGGATGCTGCCTGAGGCTCTCCTGGCCAGGCCTTAAAATAGCACTAATCCTAGTAGAAACTTTATTACCCTGGAATCTGATGCCCGTTTTTGCCGTAGGGACCCTGGCAGCCGTTGTAAAATTAGAACAACTAGGAAATATTCATTGGAAATCAGGATCCCTATGGGTGGGCCTGTTAGCCATTGTATCCCTTATTGTAATGCGATTTTTTGACCGTTCCTTTTTTGAGAAAATTATTACGAACCTCAATATTTCATAATGAAGTGTCATGATGACGTCAACACAACAGCTTTCTCTAGTCAAAGCCATGGTCCTAACCGGGGCTATTTTCTATATTCCTTCAAATGTGGTGCCGGTAATGACCATGACTCTTAATGGTAATACAAGCCCACTTACTGTGATGGGAGGAGTTCAAGAGATGGTTCATTCGGGATTATGGCCGGTCGGTTTGATCATTTTTTTAGCAAGTATCGTTGTTCCTTTTTTAAAGCTGATCATCATGAGTTGGATGTTATGGCTTCATGGAAAACCAATCTATTGTGAGGAGCGATGTCGACTCTATCGTATCATGATTAAAATCGGAAATTGGGCGATGATTGACATTTTTCTACTCTCCATTATCGCTGCCGTGGGTCAGCTCGGAATGTTGGCAAGTATTCATGCAGAACCAGGAGCACTCTTTTTTTCAGCTGTTTTATTGTGTAATATTTTTGCATATGAGCTCTACCGCCCCCAATGGATTTGGGAATCCCCGTCACCATCGGCATGAAATATCCACGCTAGAAAGAAAATTGAAAAATTGACAGACCGTGCAGAATGTGAAGAATTACCGACCTTGATACAGATGCGGGTGTAACTCAGTTGGTAGAGTGCAACCTTGCCAAGGTTGATGTCGAGGGTTCGAATCCCTTCACCCGCTCGTGTAATCCGTCTTATCACCGTTTCTAGCTCTCAAAACATCTCCACGTTGCAGGCCCAATTCCCTAGTTTGATCCACCTATTTAGGTTTCAGTGGATTGCTTTTCTCTCAATTGCTTTTTCCCTCTTTATTATTGCTGGAGGTCCGCTCCTAGTGCTTCAAGGGGTTGCTTGGACGGGAATGGTACAGGAATACTCGAAACACGATAGTTTCACAAATGCTCTTCAAAAAACATTGAGTGGAAAATATCGCTGCTCTTTGTGCAAAAAAATTGCTGAAGCAAAACACAACGAGCAAAAAACAGCAGCTTCCTTTAAAATAGAAAAATCTTTGAAAGCAGCCCTTCTTACCCAAGGCTGCGAGCTACTTTTCCTATTTGGAAAAAAAACCCAATACCCTCACGTTATTGCCTTGGATTATAGAAGTATCATCCAAGAGACCCCTGCACCCTATCCTCGAGCTCTCTAGCTCAAATATTTCATACGAATTTACACGCAAGCCAGGAAGCCAGCTGGATGCTGTGTGTATGACTCCCATTTTGATTTGGGGAGGGCTCTACTCATAGAGTTCTGCGTTAAAATACTCGTAGGCCTTGCTGCATTACCCTTCGCGACTTTTTCGTCACGATCAGTATGAAATATCCATGTTAGCACTAAACCCGATGGGATTAGAAATCGTTCTGTTTCGTCGAGATGGTTTTTCACTCAGTCATCAGTAATTTCATGTAGCACTACACAAAATCTTTTGATGCGTGCTTGCAGGATAAAAACAATTTTTTGCAACCGACTTTTCTAAAAAAGACAACGTTGTTCTCCCTCTCCCTCCAGTAATGGGCTCGATAGCGAGCCCTCCCCCCCAATCATTACATTCCCCCATGAAGAGATCTTTTGTTCTCCTTTTTTTCTTTATTAGCATAAGTGCTGTCTACTCCACTTTTTCTAATGACCCCCCGCTGCTCCTTCCCGAAGTGCTTGTTTCGGGAAAATCCAACGCCTCGCTAACCGTTCAAGAATTTAAAAGTAAAGAGCAAGAGCTCGCCCAGCGCGCCGGAGCGGTTGAGGTGATCAATGCCAACTCTTATAAGACGGGTCGTTACTCCACACTCAAAGATGCCTTGCAATGGGCTCCTGGGGTGTATGTACAACCACGTTTTGGCCAAGAAGAGTCACGTATTTCTATTCGTGGCTCTGGAATTCAGCGCGGGATGTGTGGAGGACGCGGTATCCAGCTGCTCCAAGATGGAATGCCCATTAATTTTGCCGATGGGACTTTTAATATGCAATCCATCGAGCCTCTTGCCACGCGTTACATGGAGGTTTATCGCGGCGCCAACTCCCTCGAGTATGGCTCTACGAATTTGGGAGGGGCAATTAATTTTGTCTCTTTCACCGGATATGATACACCACCACTCACAGCACGTTTTGAATATGGAAGTTTCAATACGTTCAAAGGACAAGTCAGTTCAGGATGTGTCCTAGGAAAATACGATTATTATTCGAGCATCAGTACTGGCTTCACAGATGGTTATCGTAATCATAGCAATCAGTCGAACATGCGCCTTTTTTCTAATATCGGAGATAAAATTTCAGAGCATTTGGAAACGCGGCTCTATTTTACCTACGTCCAGACTCTCTCTCAAATGCCAGGTGGTCTGACAAAATCTCAGCTCGAGAGTAATCCTAAACAAGCAAACCCGACCAATAGCAGGAACAACTGGCAAAAAGATTATGATTTCCTCCGTGTTGCCGACAAGACGACCTGGCAAGAGGGAGAGAATAAAGCCGAGGCTCAAGTTTATTGGAATCATGTCAACTTTACACATCATGCCATGGCACTCTTTTTGGGAGATGTGAATGATGATTTAGGATTCATGCTGCAATGGAAAAATGAGCAGGAAGTTTTACAGCATCAAAATAAACTCACCCTCGGCTTGAATCCTAGCTGGGGCATCACCGATGAGCCAGTCTACCTCAACAACAATGGAAACGCCGGGAAACAAATAGACCATGATGAAGAACTTGCCTCAAACTTCAATTTTTTTGTCCAAGATCAGTTTTATCTCACAAAGAAGCTCTCGACCGTAGCCGGAACTGCGGTCACCTACGCAGTGCGGCAAAATACGAGCCTCTGGAATCAGCCCAACAACATCGATAACAGTGGCACACAAACCTATTGGGGATATTCGCCTCAATGGGGATTGCTCTATGACGTGACACCAGAGGCACAGCTTTTTGGAAATATCAGTCGTAGTTTTTCACCCCCTTCTTTTGCAGAGCTTGTGAATCCGAGTTATCAAGGAATTATGCCACTGAAAGCCACCACTGCTACCACACTGGAAACCGGTACCCGTGGACGTGCTGGGCGCTATCGGTGGGATCTGGCTTATTACTATTCATGGGTGGAGAACGAAATTTTTCCCTATAGTGTGAACACCTCTACAGGCCCTTCTGTTCTTAATACCAACGCAGGCCAAACAATCCATCAAGGCGTTGAATTGGGATTCGATGTCACGCTCTGCAATTCGCTTTTTTGTCATTCCACGACAACAACTGCAACGTTAGATAAAAAAAAGGAATTCGATTTTCCTAAAAATGGCCGAGATCGTCTCTACCTCAAGCAGGTGGGGCTTTTTAATGATTTTCATTTTGCTAATGATCCTCAGTATGGAAACAACCAGTTGCCCGGTATTCCACTCCTCTACTACCGAGCCGAACTGCTCTATGAGCACCCACGAGGATTTTATGCTGGCCCCAATGTCGAATGGGTTCCAGTTGGCTACAATGTCGATGCAGCAGCAACTCTCTTCACAGCCCCCTATGCTATTTTAGGATTTAAAATGGGTTACCGGCCGAAACGCGGATGTTCCTTTTATGTAGAAACCATGAATCTTAGTAACACTACTTATGCAGCCACTACTGGAGTGATTGCCAATGCACAAGCGCCTAAAGCCTACCTAGCTCAATTTTTCCCTGGAGACGGGGCATCTATTTATGGAGGTATTGAATATACTTTTTAAACGCTCCTATTGGATTTGTTGTGTCATGGCACTAGGGATCCATGGGGTACTATTGTTTTTCCTCTATTCCTCGGTAGAGCCGCCTCAATACAGCCTTTCAAAAGGGTTCTCAAGTCTTGAGCTAATACTCCTGGAGGCACCGTACCGTGAAAAAAAGGGAATATCTCCTGAGGCAACAAAAAATATCACTGCTCATAGAGAAGTTACTTCTAAAACAAGTAAATCCTTCCCTCATTTTCAAAAACAGATCTCTGCTTCCTGTCCACATCAACAATCCTTCTCTGCTTCATCAGGGGCTCAAGATGTCCTGCCACGCTATCTTCATAATCCCCAACCGCTCTACCCCGAGGGAGAGCGGCAGCAAGGTCATGAAGGAACAGTTCTGCTATGTGTCACAGTCAATGAGCATGGAACAATAACTCACCTGGGAGTACAAGGTTCCTCGGGTTATCCCATCCTCGATCAACAGGCTTTAACAACAGTAGAAAGGAGCTGGGTTTTTTACCCTGCTCATCGTCATAGCCAAGCAATTACTTCTACAGTACTGATCCCAATCCGTTTTTCTTTGAAGGATTAAGACTTATACCGCAGACGTTTTTTGTGACGGTTTAGTTTCATCCGTTTACGACGTTTATGCTTTGCAATTTTAGATTTGCGTTTCTTTTTAATGGATCCCATTGGGGTATTATATTTCAGATGTTAAATTAAGAACCTATATTCAGACTCTACTGAGAATTCGAATAACAGCATCGCACCGGTGCTCGCCTCCTTGAGTGCCTCGTGTACACTATGAGTCTCTGCGCCGTCGACTCCTTGTTTTTCATCAGTCTCAACGACTTTGAATACAGGTTCTCAATGAATGACGCTTCATTTTTTTGTTGGGGAACAATAAATTCAAAAGCGGAGGGATAGCATTGCGGAGAGTGAGCAATGTCTCAAGGAGATTCTGTAAGTTCTTTCATTTTTTATAAAAAAAGAAATAAATAGGATCTGAGATGATACCACGAAAGCTCCCCTTTTTCTTCCTGCTCTGGGCAGCTTCTGTTTCTGGGCAAGAGATACGTCGGGCTATTCCTGTGAACGAGGACCTCTCCTCGAGCAGTATGAAACATAGAGCCCCGCTCAAAGATCACCCCCTGCCTCTGCAAAACCAGGCTTTGCGGCCTTCTCGGCAAGATCAGTCTGCAATATCCGACATCAACGCTTCCAATGGTTTTACGACCACGAGCGAGTGGTTAGCGCACGATCCAGCAATCCAAGCAGCTTGGAAAGATTTTAGCGAGAAGCGCTATGAGCCAATGAAACAATGGGCTCGCCATGAATTACCCTCACGCATTCCGATGCCACGAGTGGTTCGTTATTTTTTTGGAGGACCCGATCTCCTCAGTGTAATGGCTTTTTTTTCGGAGGCTCCGATCTATATTCTATGTGGCACCGAGCCGGTTGGAACAATGAAATCCATAGAAGAACTCACCCCAGAGGAGCTACAGCTTGGATCAGCACAGATTCGAGAAGTGACAAAAACATTTTTGCTCTATGGTTATTTTATTACCAAAGAAATGAAAAACCAGATGAGCAATGGTCCTCTTCAAGGGGTTTTGCCCATCTTGTTAACTTTTCTAATACTGCATGAGGATCAAATTTTAAGCATTGAAATGATGAGTCTTGGAGGTGCTCCAGGAGTGAAGATCCGATTTATTTCTCGCTCGGGAGGGCAGGAGCAACAGCTTTTTTATGCCCAGGTCAATCTTTGTAATGATGGGAGCACCTCCTTTTTAAAGTGGGTGCGCTCATTCGGTTCAGGTGCCGCCTACCTTAAGGCAGCCTCCTACCTACTCCATGAAAACGAATTTTCACATGCTCGTGAATTCCTTCTAAACGAATCAACTACAATTTTGCAAGACGACTCAGGAATTCCACTTTGCTATTTTGAAAAAAATAGATGGGCCTTCTATTATTTTGGCTGTTATCAAGGCCCTATTGAACTCTTTAAAAAATATTATCAATCCGAACTGGCTAATGCCTCTAATTCTTGCGGACTGCGTGGCCCCATGCCCTTTGGAACAGGTTATCAATTTAATACTACCGAATCCGGGGGGGCCAATTTACTACTGGCAGTAAAGAAAGAATTCGTCCCTAAGGCCACGGAGGCAAAGTGATTTTTTATTCCCTGCTCATGCATCGATTTAGCCCGCATATTTCATACTAATTCGTCGCGAGGCGCCGCGAATCCTGATGCAGTCTCCCCCGCAGTCTCCCGACCGCCGGTGTTGCCCCATCAGCCTTCACGGCTTCCTCGTCACGATCAGTATGAAATATCCGAGCTAGGAAAATCGTATAAAATCCCAGGCTCATTCCAGTCATTGCTATAAAAAAACTCTTACTACGATACAAACTCGAGCTCGTCTATCCTCGGTACTAATCCCCGTTCTGCACCTTGGCCAAGGAATTCGCGGATTGCAGCGCGGCCACTCTCTCCATAGTCGAGGGTGTAATCATTAACATACATGCCGATGAAACGGTCGGCCAGGGGAACCTCCATCCCGCGCGCATGAGCCATGCTATGGGCAACACCAGCGGCACGATGGTCAAGACCATACTGGATGCTGGCCTTCATGATGGTGTTTATTTCACGACGTTGCTCGGTATTAAAATCTTTGCGAATCACATTGCCACCGAGCGGCAGTGGAAGTCCTGTAGAGTCTTTCCACCATTCTCCCAGATCGAGGATTTTTGAAAACCCTTCCTGGGCGTAAGTAAGTTGCCCTTCATGAATAATGAGTCCAACATCAGCAGCACCGGTAGTGACAGCTTCAAAAATCTCATCAAAGGGAATTACACTATAATTGAAGTCCTTGCCAAGCAGCAGCTGAGCTGAAAGAAAGGCACTCGTCATGAGTCCTGGGACAGCGATCCTTTGGCAGCGAAGCCATGTTTTCTTCTCCTCGAGTGAGGCATCATTGGACGGCATCGTTGCATGTGAGTTACGGGTCACAAACATGGGACCATATCCATCTCCCATACTTGCTCCACAAGGAAGGAGCGCGTAACTGTGGAGCAGATGGGCATAGGCATGAATTGAAACAGCACTCAGATGAAGCTCTCCTCGCATCGCACGTTCATTGAGGGTTTGAATATCCTGTAAGATATGTTCGAAGTGGTATCCACGCAGATCGATTTTTCCTGCAGCCATAGCATAAAACATAAAAGCATCATCCGGATCAGGAGAATGTCCCAGAAGTAGTGGGGAAGTGGTCTTAAGAGCAGAAGAAAATACGTGATCAGTTTTCAAAGGAGTATTTGGGTTAACAGCTGGAGATATCAAAGCCCAATAAAATAGCTTGAGTAAGCATCGAGCGTCGAGAGCTAACGTGGAGTTGATATAACCCGGATATTTCATCCCGATTCTACTGCGGCTTGCGAACACCTAATGGATACTGCGTTAGACTTACATTTTGATTTGGGCTGTATGTTTCATACTGCCCGAGGAGCAATTCGAGGCTGAAGCAGTAATGATAAGCTTTCCACAAGCCGTAATAGATTTAGTGTGAAATATCCGGGTTAATCCCTTTGCTACTTTTTTTGAGTCCATGAGAGCGTTCCATAACGTGTACGAGCAAGTAATGATGCCTCTTCTAGCCAGAGTGGCTCTTCTTTTAAAAGAGTTACCTTGGAGGATAAATGTGCTGCGAGAGCAGAGAAAAATATTCGGGCTAACTCGGAGGCCTCATGCGAGATAATTTCCTTTTCCACGGCAGCTACTAGTTTTGATTTTCTAGGGAGATGGAGACTTCCCTGATGAAGCAAGGTACCAGCGGAGCGACGCTGTGCTCCTCCAACAATTTTTTGATTTTCTATCATCACATCATAAAGAGAGGGGGCTTGAAAACAGGCCTCGCCCTGAACGGTTTCATCTAGACCTAAGAGACGGGCATTCCATCCAAAGGCGTGTAAGACCTCCACAAGAGCCTCATGAAAGCGTTTATAAAAAAGAGATGGAGGAATCCTCCCTGCTGGCTCGGAGGGAGGAATAATAAGAGAAAAAGTATTATCTCCATCATGCTCGACCGACCCCCCACCGCTCGAGCGCCGTACAAGCTGGCGTCCTGGAAAAGCAGCCTGAACTTTCTTCCATTGTTGAAAATAACCAAAAGTGACACACGGAGCGCTCCAGCAATAAAGGCGTAATAAGGGTCGCGTGGCGTGTCGTAATAAGACCTCGTCTAAAGCCATCTGCTCTGGACCTTCTAGAGGGGTAGAAGAAAAAAAAAGATCCATCTGAGAAAACATATCTCGCCCGGATAGTTCACGCTCATCACCTCCGGAGATCGGGAAGCTAGATAGATGCTGCGTTGAGTTCGAAGTCTTCCTCAGGTAATCGCTGCTCGCACCTATGGTGTCAGCCTTCCTCACATGATTTGTACAAGCTGCAATAGATTGAGTGTAAAATATTCGGGCTAACATGCTCTTTTCAATTTAATACACTATATTTATGACAATAATGCATTTTAAAAGATTCCATCTCGTAAAAAAAGAGGAGTTATTATAATTGTATGTGCTAACCATCCTGCAGCTACTCATAAACCTCTCTTCCACTACTCCTATTTTTTTCTATGGCAAAGCCAGCACTTGGTAAAGGTCTTGGGTCCCTCATTAACTCTCGCGGTGCCTCCCCTCTCGGCTCTCCTAAACCCCAAGAGGAAAAGGGGGAGCAAATCGAAACAGTGGCACTTCCAAAAATTGTAGCTAGCCCACTGCAGCCACGAACTGAATTTAAGAAAGAGCAGCTACACGACTTAATCGAATCCATTCGAGAGCGAGGTATTATCCAGCCACTGATTGTTCGCAGGGTGGGGAGCCACTATGAGCTGATCGCCGGAGAGCGCCGCTTTCGTGCAGCCATTGAAATAGGGCTCCATGAAGTTCCGGTTATTATTCGAAAAGCTTCAGACCAAGAGGTCTTAGAGCTTGCCTTAATTGAAAATCTCCAGCGTGAAGGGCTCAATCCCATTGAAGAGGCGACCGCCTATGAACGTCTTGCAGTTGAATTTCACCTAACTCAGGAAGAGATAGCGCGCCGTGTTGGTAAAAGCCGTGCGGTTGTAGCCAATGCTCTACGCCTGCTTGATCTCGATCCTGAAGTAAAAAGTTTTCTTATCCAAGGACGCCTGAGTGTCGGACATGCGAAGGTTCTTCTTGGTCTTAAAAATCACGAGGAGCAACGGTTCATTTCCAATCAGATTCTACGTCGAAGCGCCTCCGTACGGGCTACTGAGGAACTTGTCGAAGCCCATCTCAGAGAAAACAAGGATGCTAGAAAAACAAGAAAGCGCCACAGCTCTCTGGATCTCCCGCCGGTACTGCTTCATCTACAAAATAAACTACAACATCGATTCTCAACGCGCGTCCTTCTTCAACATGGAGAAAAAAAAGGTCAGGTTGTTATTGAATATTATGGTTCAGATGATTTGGATCGTTTGATCCGAGAGTTAGGAGTGACGCAGGATTAACCCGGATATTTCATACCGATTCTACTACGGAAGCCGGGAAGTCAGATGGATGCTGCGTTAGACTCATATTTTGATTTGGACAGTATGAAACATACAGCCCGGCATCCCAATCCTTCGCCCGCCTTGTACTAATAACCTTTGCACGGCGCCTCATGACGATTCAGTATGAAATATGCGGGTTCACTCTTTTTAAGATGCTCTAAAAAATCACTCCCATCTGAGCTCCTAAGACCAAGGCATTAGGAATGTGGCCGGTTCCGCCCGGATTAATGATCCACTGAAGGTCGGGTTGAAAGTAGAAAAATTTTGTAAAATTGACCCGGTAGGCAAGCTCATAAATAAGCTCGTAGGTTGGGGTGCCATTTTTGACTGATGATGGAGTTCCCGCAAGGGAGTTACTAAAATCACCATAAGCTGATCCAAAAATCAGGGAGTCATTGACACGTCCTGGAATGAGACCTGTGTAAATAGCCCCCGCATTTGCTTGAAAGGTAACAATTGAAATATTCTCTTGGGGACACAAAGTGTAGGAGGACCAGAGGATGAGTCCAGCATCGCTTATAGGATTAGGTCGATAGACTGTTTGATCGGCATGCCAGTAAAGACCAAAGGAATTAGGGGCATTCTGAGGAGTATTGAGCTGACGATATTCCCAGGAAGAATAGTAGCCTCCCATCCAGTAATGACCTTCGAGTCCTTTGAGCTTTGAAACATCAACAGGCTTTTGAAAAGATTTTTCAGAGACCTCCTTTTTCCCCGAGGTTGATGGAATCAATGAGGGGGTTTGAGGCTTTTCTGATAAGGAGGTGGGTTTGCAAAATTCTGGGCTCCAGCTGTATTGACCTAGGAGTAGAGTGCCATTGCTTGGATAAAAATTCCAATTGAGTCCATTGAGAGAGGGAGTGGTCATTTGGTAGATTCCAAGACGCAGTGCTGTGGAAGAGGTAAGATTGACTTTAAGACGACTTCCCCAAACAGCATTGGGATAAGTCGGTAATTTTCCATCAATAGCAAACCCACGCGTGGTGCCATCAATAGCGTGGTTCATATAAAGCCAGTAGAGAGGGGAAACATCAAAATCGTTATTGATTCCTAGACGTCCCAACTTAAAACTCCAGCGATCCTTCAAAAAGTCTTGCTGGTAGGAGAGCTCATACCACTTGAATGTATGACCATCTGCGAGCTGCTGAACACGATAAAAACTCCCAATATTTTTTTGAGAAAGGCTCAATCCATCACGTTGTAATGTACTGATTCTCAAGAAGCCCCCATGCCATCCAAAAAGTTTTTCTGTCTCGACTAAACAGGCAAAGGTAAAGTTATCAGCGTAGGTAAAGCCCCCAGGAATCCTTCCCCCAACGGGGTTGCCAGCAATATCGGAGGTATAGGTCGTGGAGAATTCAATCCCATGGTTATCCAAATAGTCCCTACAACCAAACCAATTACCAGAGGCATTTTTATATTCACGAATACTACGTGGAAATTGAGCCATGGCCTCATAAGGAGAAATAAAGCGTTGAGGTTCCTTATTAATAAAAAGCTCTTGGATTAATTGATCCTCCTCCTCATCTACCACTGAAAGAAGGGCCGAACGAAGATAATCTAATGTTTTTCGAGTGCGTGGAAGGTCGCGACGCTCTCCATTAGAGCTCTGAGAAGCATTTTTATACTCACGAATGCTACGTGGAAATGGAGCCATGGCCTCATAAGGAGAAATAAAGGGTTGAGGCTCCTGAGTGTCAAAAAGCTCCTGGATTAATTGATCCTCCTGCTCCTCCACGTGAGAAATCGAGGCAGGCTGGATAGGATTTGAAACTTTGGTAGCAGCAGGAGGCGTGCTAATAGAGCCACTTTTGGGGCTCGAAGTATAGGCAAAGGGAAGAGTTGCTGCCGCAAGGAAGCAGAGGAAAGAGGACATGGGGGGGTGCTTATAGAGAACTTATTTTTCTATGCTTCATCTCATCGGAGTTGGGTCACAAAGAAGATTTGAGATGAGATAGTAAGTGGGGCAAAAAAATGTATCCGGAGGAGAGGCCCAAATGGACCCCAAACGTTTTAGTAAGAGATAGGATAGAAGCAAGAAAAAATTTTTCATCATGACTTTTTGTGATTGATACTCCTACGCCGAATCGATGATACTACACATTCTAACCCGAGTATTGCGCACAGAGGTGACATCGGATGCTTCGTGGGCCTAATAAATCGATGAGGGAATAGAGCAGTAGCATGCTATGCTCTCTCATCATCAAAGACTCAACCATGATGCTGGTCCGAACACTTCATACCAATCACCTGCGGAGACCGGGAAGCTAGGGTAAATGCTGCGTGAGACCACATTTTGAATGGGGCGATAGGGACACCTACAGCCCAGTGTCAAATGCTCGCCTGTCATGCCCCCTTAGCCTCGCCGCCTCCTCATTATATTAGTATGAAATATTTAGGTTAGTACAACGTAGCAGTGATGAGACTTACG